>JANXEB010000035.1 GCA_025058985.1 Candidatus Aenigmatarchaeota archaeon | reverse complement strand
TTTCTGAAGGTGAAAGGCGGTCAGGATAAAGACCTGGCAAAACACGAATGATTTCGCCAAAATCTGGGTGACGAATGCTGTATTGGACATACGCAAAGCCTTTGGGGGTTTTGATTTCAAAAACATCTCCGATTTTTGGTCTCTTGCGCTTTGGAGACGACATAATCTCACCTCCTTCCGTCATGCCTATTTTGTCGCAGCCATTCTGTTTTGTCCATCATTTCATGGTAGTTCTTTCTTCGGAGATAGGGCGTTTTTTGTTTAGTGGTGGTCTCTTTGCTTTGATGAATATATGCTCCGCTCTATACTCAAAAGTTTATTGTAGGGGCGTATGAAATCCGTCTGAAAAAATCGGGCAGGCTTAACCTGACACTACGACCGAAAAATTCTCTCGTTTTCTTTCCTGAAATTTAAATGTGCTAACTTTCTTATGTAGTCTTTGTAAAGAGAATTTTTGTCTGAGACTATTCTAAATTACCGCTAAATCTTTCTGATAATTCTTCTAACTCATTATCAAACTCGTTTATTATATCGCAGAATTTTTTATCTATGGGAAGACATTTCGTTACTATGACTTTATAGACTCTGTCTGCCTTCTCTAACCAAACTTCATAACCTTTCTTTTGAATTTCATCTACTACAGATTCTGCTTGCTCTTTTTTGTAAAATAAAAGTTCATGGCTGATTGTGTAAAATAATGATTCTTTGCTTTTTTCACTCCTTTGCGCCATCCATGGATATACTCGACTCAACCTACCAATGATCGCCTTTGCTACCATTGTCAATTCCTCTACCCTATCAAGGAATTCCTCAATCATTACCCTTAAGTTATCGGCAAATTCTTCGTGCTGCTCCCAAAAGCGTCTTGGGATATTCAACAATTCAAACATCAACTCTCCATAGTAACTTCCAGTGATTACTGATTCCATAGCCATCTTTTCCAATGCTGCAGGAACGGTAAATTCTAAGAAGATTTTATGCCTTATAGCACGGGCTAAATCTGACGCATTAAATTCTGATAGTTTACGATAACGCATTTCTTCATACCAATCCTGCACTGATGGAATATTTGGTAACTTTATTCTTACCTCTTTTTCCAATTCAGCAAAGCACTTTTCTTTGTAATCTTTTTCCATAATAATCACTCACCTTCAACTAGCTATATTTGTGGCACAAAATGTTTTTCTTATTTCTTTTATTTCTTGAATAAGTCTTCTCCACTCTGACATTATTTCATCAAGATAGTCATAAACCTCTTTAGGTAGTTTTGGATTTTTACGAATATTTTTCGCTTTTTCTAATTTATCCTATTCTGCAATTCTATATCGTATCCACGATCTAAACCCAATTTTCTTGCATTATTTATGTTCTTTATTATATGTGGCAACTCTCTATAATATCTCTCAATTTCAGCTATAAAACGAGTATATCGTTTAAGCCCTTCAGGAATGCTAGTCTGTTTTATATACAGTCCTACTACTCTTCCCCTAAAGCCCCTTGCAAAGCCATAAAATCCGAGTTGTACAGAAAATTTAGCACCCTCCAAGGCAACTTGCCGGCCACTTGCTTTCCCTGCGTCATACTCTCCTGCCACATATCCAAAATTCCACGCCGCTTCACCTAAAGGTC
>JANXEB010000070.1 GCA_025058985.1 Candidatus Aenigmatarchaeota archaeon | reverse complement strand
GTTCAGGTCAAAGCTCTTGGTTCCAGATGAACCCGAGGAGCAACCATATATAGGAAAATATTTAGCAAGCCAGAAAGCACCTGTTGTTTTCATTAAAAAAAGCAAGAATTCCCTTTTCCTTCTGTCTATTACCATACAACTTCAAGTTTATTCCTATCTTATAAAAAGTTGTTTAAGCCAGAAAGTTTTCATTTGTTCAGTAAAAAATGAATACTCAATTAATTTGCAGGATACGTCGAGTGAGAAATTACTAAAACAAAAAAACTTCTTATCAAAAGGTCTTATGTAAAGCAGGCATCATATTAGTACCCAATTCCTACGCAAGGAGGTATAAAATGAACATACTTACAATTTTACCACGAAATCTTCTCTGAAATCGAAACTTTCCACAAACTCATCTACAAAGACCCTAAGGCAGGTAGAAAACCTGAAATCTCTAACCAGCAAATCAGGGCTCTCCTTATGCTCTCCTACCACCTATATTCTCCTCTACCAACACTCGTAAAAAGACTCGTTAAGCTCGTACCAT
The DNA here is from genome assembly GCA_025058985.1 of Candidatus Aenigmatarchaeota archaeon. Lineage (GTDB taxonomy): Archaea > Aenigmatarchaeota > Aenigmatarchaeia > CG10238-14 > SpSt-28 > JANXEB01. The sequence continues at coordinate 6,624 of JANXEB010000070.1, read as the reverse complement.
ATCTTCAGAAAATCAAGAATGCAAAGAATTTACTCAAAACTTAGACAATACATGCTACACAGATCAATTATGCTAACTTTTGTCGAAATACTACTTGGGAAAAAGATAAAACTAATGGTGAGCGGTACTATACTTCCGGTGGCTAATGTCAGTAGTGAAATAACCCAGAGGATAAGGAAACTCGGGGGCAGAAGGTTTTGGGTAAGAGGACGAAGGAATTTATACAGTGTTCACTATGGAAAGCAAGTAGAATTTGAAGAGGTGTACTACGGGGTGATAGTTATGGTGTTATGTGATGAGGATGGCGTTGTGTATGATGTGTGATTTACGTATGGTAGCATGCCTGAGAGTAAAGCATATAGAGTGAGAAGGGTTGAGAGCAGATGGTTTAGGGAGCTGGTAGGATACAATGAAGTAGACAAAGCTTATAGGTATTTTGAGGGTGTGAAGATGTGTAGTGGTAAGGTGTGAGAGGGGTATAAGGCAGGTAGTAGAGAGTGTTATTGGGAGGATAAGGGGTTTCAAGTATGTGGCGCAGAGGTATTACGTTTTTGAGTTGTCTGTATGCTTACTATATAGCTTATAGTTTTTTCAGGAATAAAAATGTGGTTAAATTTCTCGCGCAACGTATGTTGTATAATACAGGCTGTAAACTATAATTTAGGTAGGCTAAAACATGACGAAAGAGCAGAAGTTTTTCAATGCTCTTAGAGATATCTTCATCGGTGCAAAAGTGGAAGGCACTGGCGGTTTTATAAACCTAATGAAAATAAAATCTAAGTATTATGAAAAGATAGAGCAATTACTCAAAGAAGATATAGACAATGCACTAGGTAAATATCCAAACTTTCGAGAAGAGCTTTTCGATAAGCTTTACACATTTTTTAAAAGATATTTTACAGAAAGTGGTAGCATCTACTTTAATTCTACACCATTTCATAATAATATCTATGAAAGGATTTATACAGATGATAGAGATGTAATTTTATTTTGGAAAACAAAAATGCTTTACTATGTAAAAACAGATAGGATATTCAGGAGTATGCCAATTGAATTTGAGGGCAAAAAATTCTTCTTTGATGCATCAGAAGTTGAAAATAAAAAGAGCAACGAAAAAAGAGAACTTATCTATAAATTCGAAAAAATATCAGAAGATAACACCATACAGTTTAAAGTTTTATACTCTGAGAAAGGAAGAAAAACAAAGATAGAAGAAATTTTAAGAGAGATAAAGAAAGCCGAACTCAACATTACAGAAGAAGATATAGAAAGATCAATTAGGATTTTTGAAAGACAAAGTGAAGTAGATTACTTTATAAACAAAAATGCCAAAGCATTTTTAAAAGAACAATTTGATCTTTGGCTTTACCAGTATGTTACAGATCCTGAGGTTGAGTGGAATATAGAAAGGATAGAGCAGATACAAATACTAAAAAGAATTGCTTATAAACTCATAGATTTTATATCTCAGTTTGAAGATGAATTAGTGAAAATTTGGAACAAACCAAAATTTGTTAAGAATTCTAATTATGTGATTACACTAGATAGAATAGCAAAAAAAGGCGGGTGGCACATAATAGAAAAACTAGTCAAGCATAACGGATGGCAAGAACAGGTAAAAGAATGGATTAAATTAAAAATAATTACAGATAAACCAGACAAAATTATAGAAGAAAAAATCACAGGTAAAGAATTAAACAAAAGTTATCAGTTTTTACCCATAGATACAAAATATTTCAAAGATTTGGAAATAGAAATACTTGAACTTTTTGACAATCTTGACAATGAGCTTGACGGATGGCTTATAAAGAGCGAGAACTATCAGGCATTGAATACAATACTACCTAAATTTAAAGGAAAAATACAAACCATTTATATAGACCCTCCATTTAACAAGGAACAAAACGCTGATTATCTCTACAATGTAAAATACAAAGATTCTACCTGGGCAAGTATGCTTGAGAATAGATTAAGGTTAGCAAAAGATTTGCTAAATGACAGAGGGAGCATCTTTGTTAGATGTGATTACAACGGAAACTGGATAGTTAGACCTTTGATGGACGAGGTGTTTGGAAGGGAGAATTTTAGGAATGAGATTATTATAAGGAGAGGGGCACCAAAATCTGCAATGTTTGAGCAATTTGGTGGTATCAAATCACTTGGAGTAATGTATGACAATTTATTTTGGTATTCATCCACTCCAGATACTCGTTATCAAGGTTTTAAAGTTCCCACTCAGCGAAAGGGTGGATACTGGAGCAATTTTTATGACATGAAGCCAAGTGGAGAAAGACCAACAATGAGATACGAATTGTTTGGTTTGCTTCCCCCTAAGAATTATTACTGGAAATGGAGTAAAGAGAGAGCGTTAAAAGCTGTTGAGAACTACAAAAAATATGAAGAAAATAAGAAGGATGGTGAAACTATAGAAGAATACTCCGCTAGAACTCAAATAAGAGATTTTGTTAAATTTGAAAACGGAAAAGTTAAATACTGGGTACCCACAAGAGAAGAAGATTTCTTAGACAATAAATGGTTTGATATTACTGGTTTTTCCTCCAACTGGAAATTTAAAACCGAGAATTCAGAAAGTCTTCTAAAACGCATTATCCAATCCACATCTAACGAGGGCGATTTAGTTATGGACTTCTTCCTTGGTTCTGGAACAACAACCGCAGTTGCACATAAACTTAAAAGAAAATGGATTGGTGTTGAAATGGGAGAACATTTTCGGGATGTGGTTCTAATCAGAATGAAAAAAGTTTTGGCTTATGACAATTTGGGCATATCCAAAGAAAAAGATGTTGAAGAAAAATACAATGAGAACAAGGCAGGCGGGTTTTTCAAATACTATGAACTAGAGCAATACGAAGAAACACTTGCTAACACAATTTATGAAGATTGCGGCGTGTCTAGCGAAGATATATTTACATTCAAAAGTAAAACACTTTACGAACAGTATGCTTTTATGAAAGATGAAAAAATGCTTAAAACACTTGAGATTGATTATGAAAATAACAAAATAAAAGTAGATTTAAACAAAATATACGAGAATATAGACATAGCCGAGACACTTTCGAACCTTACAGGCAAGTGGATAAAGCAAATAAAAGATGGAAAAGTTATTTTTGAAGATGGTAGCGTTGTTGATACGAAGAGTTTAGATTACAAGCTTATAAAACCTTTGATATGGTGGGAATAATTTGCTGGAGGTAAAAAATGAAAAAGCAAACTAAAACTAAAAGCAATAAGACAGATATAAATATAGGACTGATCCTATCAAGTATTCTAGATGGTATTGAATTTTTAAATGATGATAAATTTATATTCCTAAATGAATTAAACCTAGATAAATTTTCAAATACTAAAAGACTTTTTGACTATCAAATTCAATCCTTGAAAAATCTTTTAAAAGCCATCTATCTCTTCAATAAAGAAGGGAAACAAGGACTTTACGAGAGATACAAAGCACTGATCGGAGAAAAATATTTTTATGCTTCTAAATCCAGTATGCTAGAAGAAGCAGGTTTTCATATAGAAAACTCGCAAATAAGTCTTCTAGAATTATCAAACCGTGCATCTATTTGGATGGCAACAGGAAGCGGTAAAACAATTGTTATCATAAAGCTTATAGAAATACTCATTGAACTTATGACCAAAGGATTAATACCTAAAAAGGATATCCTATTTCTTACTTACAGAGATGACTTAATTGAACAGTTTTTAAATCATTTTGATGAATTTAACTCTAGCCGAATTGATAAAATATACATATACAATCTCAAGGATTACGAGAACATAAAATCTGGTGGAAGGCTTTTCAGAAACAAAGGCAATGTAGACGTTTTTTATTACAGGTCCGATCTAATTTCTGATGAACAGAAGGAAAAAATCCTTGATTATAAGAGATTTGACACTAATTGGTATTTAATTCTTGATGAAGCACACAAAGGAGATAAAGAAGAGAGTAAAAGACAATCAATCTTTACTATCCTTTCTAAAAAAGGATTTTTATTTAACTTTTCCGCTACCTTTACAGATGAATTAGACCTGATTACATGTGCTTACAATTTTAACCTTGCAGAGTTTGTTAAAAGTGGTTACGGCAAAAGACCTTTTCTGTTTAAATCTGATATAAGAGCTATCTCAAACAAAAATATCGATTTTTCAGAAGAACAAAAAAAGGCAGTTATCCTAAAAGTTTTAATGATCTTTACACTCGTAAAAAAAGCAAAAGAAAATGTAAGAAATCTTTATCATAATCCTTTGATTATGGTTTTGGGAAACTCTGTAAGCATTGAAGAAAGCGATTTGGAACTATTTTTCAGAGAACTTGTAAAAATAGCACAAGGAAAAGTTGAACAAAAGACTTTTAAAACAGCAAAAGAAGAGCTTATTAAAGAACTTTCAGAAAGTAGTTATGTTTTTGATAACCAAAGCATAAACATAGATAAAGAACTGATACAAAACCTCTCTATAAGAGACGTATTAAAAGCTACCTTTAACACAGATAGATTCGGAAATATAGAAGTTATAGTTCTTTCTGAGAATAAAAATGAACTAGTATTTAAACATGTTGGTTCTGACCTACCGTTTGCACTTTTAAAAATTGGCGATATAACTACCTGGATTAAAGAAAAATTAGATGGATATTCTATTGTAGAAAAGTTTGAAAACGAAAGTATATTTAAAAATCTCAATGAACCCGAAAATTCAAGCATAAATATTCTTTTGGGCTCAAGAGCATTTTATGAAGGATGGGATAGCAACAGACCCAATATTATCCTTTATATAAATATTGGAAAAGGAAAAGAGGGAAGAAAATTTGTTTTACAATCAATGGGGCGTGGTATAAGAATCGAACCATCAAAAGGAGAAAGAAAAAGATTAAGTATTATAGACCCTCGGACTTACAATCAGAAAAAACAATATGCCGACTTGCTCGAGACCTTATTTATCTTTGGAACAAAAGCACAAAATTTACAAGAAATCGTAGAAATACTTAAGCAAGAAGAACTTGATGAACACATTGGAGACGAATTTATAGAAAATCCCAAAATACAAAGGGAGTTACTTTTGGTGCCTAAATACAAGAAAATTGAGTTGCCCGATGCTTCATTAAATACATTTGAACTTACAAAAGAAGAGTTTGACCTTCTTAAAAACTACTGCAATTACCTAGGAAAAAAGGTTTTACTAGTTAAATATGATCTGGAACCCAAAGAGGTCTTTAAACTATTCGAAAGCTTTGAAGAAGCTAATAAAAACAAGTTTTACAGAATAATCCATAATAACGGCTATAAAAGAGATGTAGAATTTTTATTGAGAATAGCATTAAGAAATTTAAAAAGTTATACAGAGGATCTAGAAAGATTTGAGCAATTAACAAATGAAATAGTTCACTTTAAATACATAAGAATTTCAATGGAAAAAGCAGAAAAAATAAAAGAAAAAATTAAGGAAGTTAAAGATCATGTCAAAGAAAAATCAAATAGAAACAAAAAAATAGAAGTTGATAACCTGGAACTACGATATATAGCACAACACTATTACCTTCCATTAGTTTTAGTAAATGATGATAAAATCGACTATATTAGGCATGTAATAAAAGCAGAGAGTGAAAAAAGGTTTATATCAGAATTAATAGAGTATCTAGCTTATGAAGATAATCTATTTAAAAGCTTTGACTGGTGGTATTTTTCTAAAATAGATGAAATTTGGGATGATATTTATATTCCCTACATAGATTCATCTTGTCATTTGACAAAGTTTAAACCTGATTTTATATTTTGGCTATGTAAAGACAATAATTACACTATCTTGTTCATTGACCCTAAAAGCACAGAATTCACATCTGCATATAAAAAGATAGATGGATACAAAAGGATATTTATGGAAAATGATGAACCAAAGGTTTTTGATTTTGAAGACAAAAAAATTAAGGTTTTACTGTATTTATACGGGAAAAAGGCGGGTGCCTCTAAAGAGTATGAAAATTTCTGGATAAATAGTCTTGACGAATTATCAGACAAGTTGCATAACGCGAACAATTAAAAGCCAACAAAACAAAAATTTTGAGTTTTTAATGCTTTCATTCTTTGACAAAGACAACAGCTTCAAAATCTTTGACCACCTTGATATTGCTCTGAAAACTAAAACAATTTTGACTGTAGCTATCACATGGTTTGTATCTTATAGTTTTTTTCAGGAATAAAAATGTGTGTTTAATTTCTCACCTGGCATATCAAAATCAATTTATTTTTGTTATGTAATTTTCCTCATAGAATACTAGATTCTGTGCTATTGTTTCAATGTTTCTATTTTCTTATTGGTATCAATTCGGTTTTCTCCAAATATTCCATCTGATTTGCTGAACTCGGAATCAGTGATTAAAGTTAAAATATGCTTGAACTTATAGTTTTTACTTTTTTACTTCTAACAGATTATGATGGAGAAGCGGAACTCATGAACAAAGATGGTAATGTTGTGGGAAAAGCTCTTTTAAAGGAGACTCCGCATGGTGTTCTCATATACGTTGAAGCAACCGGGCTTCCACCTAGTTCAGAATTAGCTTTTCACATACATGAAAAAGGTTTGTGCGAACCTCCTGATTTCCAAACAGCG
>JANXEB010000050.1 GCA_025058985.1 Candidatus Aenigmatarchaeota archaeon | reverse complement strand
GAAACTAAAAATAGTAGTGTTTTAGAAGAAAAATATATTAATCTTTCAAAATATGGGATATTTTCCATAAATGAGTATTCTCAAGAAAAATTTCTAAAAATAAACAGTCATTTTGAAATCCAATACAAAATTTTTGAAAATACCTTTTTGGGTTTTAAGTATCAAAAAATATGGCAAAATTTGATAAAATATCGAAGACACTACTATGTGGAGAATTTATCATTAAATTTTCTTTATCGTATAGAAGATTTTGAAGTGAGATTTGCATATGATATTCCAGATATAGATAAAAATATATACTTTAGTAACCTTGAACCTATATGGAAAGACACTTATATATTTAGATCTTATGACTTGGAGTTATTAGAAAAAGGTTCAATAATATTTGAATATGGCACAAAAAAGATTTCTTTTTGGAGTAAATTGGGATATAGTCAGTATTTTCAAGAATTTTCTAAATATGAGATTCGTTTTCAGTTAGATTTTAAATTTTAGATAAAACTTATATTGATTTCATATATTTGAATTTTGTATATAAAAAATCAAATTTTAAGTTGTTTAAAAGTGAAATTTTTTAATTTTTTATCAATATTTATAATATTTTTGGTGTTATTTAATACATATCTTATTCCTTATTTTTATAAAAATTTTTGGTTTTTATTTGTTACTTTATTTATTAGTTTTTTAGTGATAGTTTTAGTAAATATTTCATTTAAAAAATACGGAAATAATATTTTGTTGGTAAAAAAGTCGTTCAATATTCTTGTGTTTATTATTTGCGTTTTTAATCTTTCTTTTTTGATTTTATTATATAGTTTAAATTTTATAAAAGAAAAAAGAATAAGTTTTTTAGATGACAAGAATAAAAAAGAAATTTTAGTTGTATCTACACAGATTAAAGGTAAAGTTTTATCTTTGATTGATAAGACATTAGTTATTCCCAACGCTAAATTGACACTTATCCACAAGGATACCAATATTGTGATAGATGTTTTATATACTAACTCAAAGGGTGAATTTGAATATAAATTAGACAGGTTCTTGAAAGAAGGTGGTAATTTTGAGTTAAAAATAGAACATCCAGATTATAAAACATATACTACAGATTTTAAAGTTCTACCTTTTTCAATTAAGGAGTTAGAAATCTTTCTTCAGCCTAAAAAATATGGAAGGTAATTTACTATGGCTTTAACAGGATTAGAAATTTATAAACTTCTACCTAAGACAAATTGTAAAAAATGTGGTTTCCCTACTTGTTTAGCTTTTGCTATGGCTTTAGCTGCTAAAAAAGTTTCTTTGGATAAATGTCCAGATGTTTCAGAAGAGACAAAACAGATTTTAGCAGAAGCAGCAGAGCCACCAATAAGAACTATTGTAATAGGTGAAAAATATAAAATTGGTGGTGAGATAGTGCTTTTCAGACATGAAAAGACATTTTATAATCCTTGTCTTTTAGGAGTTTTAATAAAAGATACTTTTGATGAAACTACTATAGAAGAAAGGATAAATGAGTTTT
>JANXEB010000043.1 GCA_025058985.1 Candidatus Aenigmatarchaeota archaeon | reverse complement strand
AAAAAAATATTTTACAAATTAGAAGAAATACCAGAAATTAGAAAAGAACATGATTTTAGAGATACTATTGCACTTGTTGAAAAATATTGCAATGCATCACAAGATGAAAAAATGAGAAAATACTTAGAAGAATATATAAATAAATTTAAGGGCCGGTAGATCAATGGTAGATCGCCGCTCTTGCAAAGCGGAGGCTCCGGGTTCGAATCCCGGCCGGTCCATTCTTTGTTAAATTATTTTTTAATCTTTCCTTACGAAGTAATTTTACTTATTATCGTTTTTTATAAACAAATAGTAAAGATTAGCCAAAATGATAAGAATAGCTCCCAAAATTGAAAAGATATCCATAATTTCAGAAAAAACCAACCAACCAATTATACTAGCAGAGATAGGTTCTAGTAAGGCTGGAATGCCAGCCTCAAACGTCTTAAGATATTTTAAACTACGCACAAATAAAATAATTGGAAAAACAGTAGCTATTAAACTAAAACTAATTAAATAAAGAAGTTCGTTCAAATTAGGTAGTTTGAATGTAGTAAAAGAAAATGGTAAAAGTAAAATAGACGGAACTAGAAACTGATAAAATACTGTAGTAAAAGAATTATGAATTTTTTGACTTTTACGCAAAATCACTAGGTTTAGCCCGTAAGCCATTCCACATATCAAAGCTAAAACTTCAGCAAAATTTTGAAACAGTTCAAATGGTTTTAAAATCATTATATTGCCTATAACTACTAATGAAAGTACAAAAGCAGTTTTCTTGTCAATTGTTTCTTTTAAAATAATTGCAGAAAAAACAACTGAAAACACATAAGCTGAAGAAAGTAAAAAAGCTGCTTCTCCAATACCTGCACCAAAATTTATTGAAGTTATGTAAAAAGGATACCAAAACGATATAATTAAACCATTCAGAAAAAGAATTTTTTTATTTTTTGCTTTAATTTTTTCTCTTAAAATAGGGAAAATTATCATTAAAAAAATTATTCCGAAGAAAAATCTAAACCAAGCAATTTCTAAACTTGGTAGATTTCTTAAACTTCTTACAAAAAATCCGACAGTGCCCCAAAGAATACCTGAAAGTGCAGCTGGTAATATTGGTGTTTTCAAATGCATCTGACAGACTCTAAGTTAATTGGAGTAAAAGTTTTTATTTTGAAAATTTTTTCTACATCATTCGCGAATTCTTGAGTTTTGCTAAATTCACCATGGCAGCAAATGATTTTTTTTGGTTTTATATTTATATCACCAATATAAGCTAGTAATTGTCTTCTATCTGAATGACCGCTTAAGCCATTAGAAGTAAAAACCTCCATGTTAATTTTAAACGGAACTTGTTTACCATTTTCTTGGAGTAAGATTTCTCTTTCTCCTCTTTGAATTTTTCTCCCCAAAGTTCCAACTGCTTGATAACCAACAAAAATCAAAGTATTTTTTTCATTTTCGCACAAAGCTTTTAAATGCTCTATTGCAGGACCGCCAGTTAACATACCACTAGTACTAATAATAACGCATGGTTTATCTTCCCACGCCTTTTCTCTATCTTGCCGACTGCCTATTCTTTTAAATATATCACTAGTAAAAACATTTTTTCCCTCTTTAATCAGTTTTCTCATTGTTTTTCCCATGTAATCTGGATAAGCAGAAAAAATTTCATTAGCTTCCCAAATCATTCCATCTAAATAGATGGGATGTTGGAAATTGTTTAAGTAAAGTATTGCCATTAGTTCCTGCGCTCTTTCTACAGAAAAAGACGGAATCAAACAAATTCCACCCCTTTCCATCGTTTTGTTAACAATATCCAAAAATTCTTTTTCAACTTCCTTTCTAGGCGGCATTTTATCCTCTTTAGCTCCATAGGTAGTTTCTATTATTAAAGTTTCTAATCTCGGAAAAACCGTATTAACTTGGTCCAATAACAAACTTTTTCCGTATTTTTGATCAACTGCATACACAATATTATGTAGACCTTCTCCAATATGAAGATGACAAATAGCAGAACCTAATATATGGCCAGCATTATAAAATGTTAATTTAACATCACTACTTATATCAGCGACTTCTCCATATTTTAGTGTTACAGCTCTTCTTATAGCTTCTTTTATTCCATGTATGCTATAAAATTTTTGCAAACCACTCTTATGTATTACTTCCATAAAATCCAACCATAACAAAGTAGATAAATGTAAGGTTGGTTCAGTCATGTAAAGAGGACCATCATAGCCCATTTCGTAGAGTAGTGGAATTGCACCTATGTGATCTAAATGTGAATGTGAAACAATGATAGCATCTATTAAATTATAATCAAACTCATCTAGATTAAAAATTGGATAAAATTCGTTGAAGTTACCAATATTTACTCCACAGTCTATAAGTATTTTTGACTTAGGAGTTTCTAACAAAGTACAACTTCTTCCAATTTCACCATATCCGCCCAAGGGTATAATTCTAATCCAGTTTCTTTTTTCTTTGATTTCTTTCAATATTTTTTTCCCAACTTCGTTTAAAAAATTTTTTCTAAAAGAGGATTCTGCTATAAACATTTTTCTAATGTTTTCCATTATTGTTGATTTTAGAATTGGTAGTCTTTCAATCTTCAATGACCAAAATATTTCTTTTTTAATTCTTCTTATAAGTTCAGCACCTTTTCCTATTATTAATCCAGGTTTTTCTGCGAGTATATAAACGATACAAGAATCTCTATCGAAGTAAATCTCTTTTATGTTAGCTTCCCTAGGAACTAGCTCTAGGATTTTTTTCTTAGCTTCTTCTTCATCCAATAATAAATCCTTTACAGCTCTTATTTCAACTCTTTTTTTTATTTTATTAACTATTTCTTTGACGTAGTTTTCTTGGTTTATTATAATCTCTTTGCTTTTCACATATACTATTATTTCACTACCTTCCAACTCTATCTTTTCTATATTACCTTCTCCTAATACTTGTTTTATTTCTTCAAATATTTTCATAAGAACAAAAACTTAAAGTTTTAAACTTTCTATATATAAATTATCTTTAGTTATTAAACATAAATCTATTGCTTTGCCGCCAGAACCTATATCTCTTTCTATCGCAGATTTAATTGCTCTAACTGCTATTTCTTTAGCTTTTTCAACTGTTATATCATCACTATAAGAGTCCTCTAAGACACCAAGAGCAATTGGACTACCGCTTCCTGTTGAAAAGAACTTTTTCTCTTCTTCTAAACCACCTATAGCATCTATAGTGAATATGGCTGGTTTATCATCATATCCAGCTACTATTAATTCTACCATATAGGGAAGAAAAGTCCATCTACCAGAATAAAGAATGTTTGATAGTAAACTAGCAGCTCCTTTAACACTTATATTCATCTTGTTTTCCATTTCATAAAGCTTTATTTCAGCTTTTAGATATCTTACTAATGCTATTCCATCTCCCCATACACCAGCAACGGTTACAGCTATTCTATCAGCTACTGGAAATATTTTTTTTGCTTCTTTACTTGCTATCAAATAACCCATTACTGATTTCTTTTCCGATCCTAGAACAACACCATCTTTACAAATTATTCCAACTGTTGTAGTTCCTGATTTCTTAATGTTTTTTGTATTGAACATAAAAGAATATTTAATATTTAAATTTAAATTAAATATTTATGGTTGAAGCTGGTTTACCAGAATACATGGGTTATGATAGAACAATAGCCATGTTTACTCCCGATGGGAGGTTATTACAAGTAGAGTATGCTAGGGAAACAGTTAAAAGAGGAGCTACAATTATGGGAATAACTTTTGTTGATGGCGTTGTTTTAGCTGCAACTAGAGTTGTTCATGGAAATAAATTAATGAAACCTACTATAGAAAAATTATTTCAAATAGATGATCATGTTGTTGCAGCTGCTTCCGGTTTTTTATCCGATGCTAGAGTCTTGATAGATTATGCTAGGATAAGAGCTCAAGTACATACGATAACATATGATGAACCAGAAAATATTTTATCTATATCGAAAAATATAGCAGATAGAATCCAATATTCTACACTAATAGCAGGTCTTAGACCTTTTGGTGTTGGACTATTAATAGCTGGTTGGGATAAATTAGGAGTGCACTTGGTTGAGGTAGATACAGCTGGCATGATTTTTGAGTGGAAAGCACATTCCTTAGGAAGAGGAGCTCAGGCAGCAATAAAAAATTTACAACAATATTGGAGAGAAGATTTAGAAGAAAAAGAAGCTATAAAACTAGCATTAGATATTTTAGAAAAATCTGAAAAAGAATTTAAAGGAGCAGATATAGCAGTTGTGAAGATGAATGAAAAAGTTAAATTTCTTAAGGAGGAAAATATAAAGTAATGTCCATTGAAAAATCGATTGTAGTAAGATATTATAATAAAAATAAAAAGTTTGAAATTCTAATTGATCCAGATACAGCATTGAATTTCAGGAGAGGAAAGCAAATAGATATAAGAACAGCTCTTGCTTATCCAGCTATTTATAGGGATATTAGAAAAGCAGAGGTTGTTAACAGAGAAGAATTACAACAAGTTTTTGGTACTAGTGATGTTTTTAAAGTTGCTGAGGAAATACTAAAAAGAGGAGAGATACAAATAACTACTGAGCAAAAAAGAAAAATGATTGAAGAAAGAAAAAAACAAATTGCCGAAATAATTTCTAAAAGAGCAGTAGATCCAAGAAGTAATTTACCACACCCACCAGCTAGGATAATGAATGCTATGGAGCAAGTGGGAGTAAACGTGGATCCTTTTTTAGATGCTGAATTACAAGTAGATAAAGTAATTAAAGAAATAAGAAGTGTTTTACCATTATCAACAGGAAAGGTGCTAATTGAAATACGCTTACCGGCTAATTTTACGAATATTTATTCCCAAATAAAAAACATCTGTGAAATAAAAAAGGAAGAATGGCTTAATGACGGCACATTAGTTTTAAACATAGAAGTGTTAGCCGGTTCTCAAACTGAGCTGTTTTCGAAGATATCTTCTTTAACGAAAGGCAATTTTCAGTCGAGAATAATTAGTAAAACTGAGTTATGAAAGTTAGAGAAATAGTTTTAACTGGACAATATATATGTGAAGAAGACGGCAGAAAAATTTCTAATACAGTTTATAAAGAAGGTGGAAAAGTTTTTTCTAAAGTTGTTGGAGTTTTAAAAATTACTGATGAAGAAATAAACATAATTCCGTTGAAATATGTTTATATTCCAAAGGTTGGAGACAGAGTTATTGGAATTATAAAAGAGGTAGAGACCTCCGGTTGGATTGTTGATATAAATTCTCCATATTTAGCTTTTCTTCCTTTAGCAGAAGTAGCTAGTAGTTATGTAGATGTATTCAGAACAGATTTAAGTAAATTTTATAATGTAAACGATATAATTTATACTAAGGTTATTAAGGTTAGCGAAGATAAAGTAATAAATATTTCTATGAAGGACGAAGAAAGTAGAAAGTTAAAAGATGGAGTAATAGTCTCTATAACACCAACAAAAGTGGCTAGAGTAATAGGAAGGGGAGGAAGTATGATAGAAACTCTGAAAAAAGGAACAAAAAGTGAAATAATAGTTGGTCAAAATGGGTACATTTTTATAAGTGGTGGAAAGGTTGAGAAAGCTATCGAAGCTATTTTAACTATAGAAAGAGAGTCACATCTCTATGGTTTAACAGACAAAATAAAAGAATTGTTGAAAAATGAGTAAGAGTAATAAAATTGATTTAATTGTTGGAGGAAAAAGATTGGATGGAAGAGACTTTTTCGAGGTAAGAGAAATAGAAATGAAAGTTAACGTTGTGAACAATGCTGATGGTTCTGCAATGGTAAGGTTTGGAAACACGACTGCTATAGCTGCTGTATATGGTCCTAGATTGTTGTTACCAAAATTTTTACAGGAAGAAAAAGCTGTTTTGAGATGTAGATATAACATGACACCTTTCAGTACTGATGAAAGAAAAACACCAGGTCATGATAGAAGAAGCATTGAGCTTTCAAAAGTTATCAAAAGCGCTTTAGAACCAGCTATATTTTTAGAAGATTTTCCAAAAACTAGGATAGACGTTTTTATCGATATAGTTCAAGCAGATGGTTCTACAAGAGTAGCTTCCATAAATGCAGCTAGCTTAGCTCTTGCTATGGCTGGTATACCAATGAGAGATTTAGTAGTTGCGTGTACAGCTGGAAAAATAAATGGCTGTTTGGTATTAGACTTAAATGGTAAAGAAGATAATTTTGGAGAAGCAGATTTATCTTTTGCTATGATGTATTCAAAAAATAGAGTAACTCTCTTACAAACTGATGGTGAGTTTTCTTACGAAGAAATTGAAATACTGATTAAGGAACTAAAAAAGGCTTGTGAAAAAATTTATGAAATGCAAAAAAGTACATTGAAAGACTATTATCAAAAATATGTCGAGTGAATATTTACTTAAGTTGCTTAGAAACGGAAAAAGAGAAGATGGAAGAGGTTTGAACGAGTTTAGAAAAATAAGTTTTAAAACAGGAATCATAAAAAAGGCAGAGGGTTCTGCTGTTGTTAATTTCGGCAATACTAGTGTTATAGCTGGAGTTAAGTTGGATGTCGGAGAACCATTTTCGGATTCGCCAAATGAAGGAATATTAATAGTTAATGCGGAATTTTCTCCAATAGCGGCACCATTTTTTGAGCCAGGTCCACCGGATGAAAACGCTATTGAACTAGCTAGAATTGTAGATAGAGGGATTAGAGGAAGTAATTTAATAGATTTTGAAAAACTTTGTATAAAAGAAGGTGAAAAAGTTTGGATTGTTTATATTGACATTCACACTATAAATAATGATGGCAATTTGATAGATGTTTCGTTTTTAGCATCTATATTAGCTTTAAAGACTACTTTAATGCCAAAATATGAAGGAAAAATCATAAGAGAGGAAAAAGTCGATAAACTACCATTAAGAAATTATTTTCCAATAAACATTAGTACTTATAAAGCTGAAAATATTTTATTTATTGATCCATCGCTAAAAGAATCTAATCTTGCTGAAGCTTGTTTATCTATTTGTATAAGAGATGATGATAAAATAAACTCTGTGCAAAAAATCGGAAGTGGTTCTTTTTCTTTTGAAGAAATAGAAAAAATTTTTAATTTAACAAAAACAAAAGCAAGAGAGATTAGAAATTTATTGAGCTCATCCTATATATCTTAATTTTTCTTTTTCCTCAGAAGCTGGTCTGAACATTTGACTAATAGCTTTTCTTTGAACTTCTTCCATTCTTTTCATAAATCTTTCCATTTCTTCTATTTTTTTATTTAACTTACTAAAGTCTAAGTCTAGTTTAAATGCTCTTACCAATACTTCTAAGACACTTTTAGAGCTTCTTGGATCTGGTATTATAGGGTAACCAACTGTTTGACCTAACAAACAGACAGCTTTTATATTATAATACTTTGCAACTGTAACAACTAAACCACTTGCTCCAACAATGGAACCAATTTCGGTTGGCGAAAATTCTACACCAAATTTAGAATATTTTTTAATCATATCTAAATTATTTGAAGCTCCTATTACTTTTGGTTCTTCAACAGCTTCTCCAATATTTAATCCACCTATTGTTATTATCTCTGAAACATCATATTTTTTTGCAAATTTTACGATTTCTTCAGCTATTTCATAGTGTCCTTCTGTAGTACTGCTTTGTGCATCTCCGACTAATAAAATAAAGTCAGTGTTGTTAACTCTGGTATAATAAAATTCGTTACTTAAAGGTTTTATAATTGAGTTATCATCCACTAAAACAAAATGCATAAAATGTTTTGAAATTAATTCAGCAAACTTTTTAGCTTTTAATTCGTCTATTAAAAAACTTACGGCAATTCTACCAACGTTACCTATTCCAACTAATCCTTGTATCATTATAGGATTTTTTAATTTTGGTTTAGAATACTCAATTATTTTAACGGATTCCATAAGTAATATTTTTAAACATTTAAAATTTATTATGGTAAAGAAATCCAAGGGTTTTAGGAGTAGAACTAGAAAAGCATTTAAAATAAAAGAGAAAAAAGGAATAACCATCTATTTACAAGATTTTAAAATAGGTGAAAAAGTTTCTATAGTTCCGTATTCTCAATCACAAAACGCTATACCACATAAACTTTATAGGGGCAAAATCGGTGAAATAGTTGGAAAAAGAGGAAAAGCTTATATAGTTAGAATTGGCAACAAAACAATATTTTCTTATCCTGAACATTTGAGAAAAGTTACTTAACTATAGTTTTGTTTTTTAAAAATGGTAATTAATAATTTAAATTATTATGGATTTTGAAATCTGGACAGAAAAATATAGACCAAAAAATTTTGATGAAATTATAAATCAAGAAAATATAGTAGAGAGGATCGAAGCTTTTGTTAGATCTAAAAATATTCCACATATGATATTTTCTGGTCCTCCGGGTTGTGGTAAAACAACTTTAGCTATCGTTTTAGCTAAGGAACTTTATGGAGATGAATGGAAACAAAATGTTTTACAGCTCAATGCAAGTGATGAAAGAAATATAGGAATTATAAGAGGTAAAGTTAAAGAATTTGCAAGAACTAAAGCTATTGGGGAGGTTCCTTTTAAATTGATAATAATGGACGAAGCAGATGCTATTACGAATGAAGCGCAGCAAGCTTTAAGAAGACTGATGGAAGATTTTGCTTCTATAACAAGGTTTTTATTCACCTGCAACTATTCTAACAAAATAATAGAGCCATTACAAAGTAGAACAGTTATTTTTAGATTTAAAGCTTTAGATGACAAACATGTTTTGGAGTTTGTAGAAAGAATTGAAAAAGGAGAAAAGTTAAAAATAACTAAAGATGGTAAAGAAGCTATTGTTAGAATAGCTGAAGGAGATTTAAGAAAAGCTGCAAACATACTACAAGCTGCTGCTGCAATCAAAAAAGATATAGATGAAGATACTATTTACGAGGCGCTTTCATTAGCTAAGCCAAAAGAAGTTAGAGAGATGATAGATTTGGCTTTATCTGGAAAGTTTTTAGAAGCTAAAAAAATGTTAGAAGATTTATTAATAAAAAAGGGATTAGCGGGCAGTGATTTAATAGTTGAAATTCATAGACAAATTCCATCTCTCGATATATCAAACGAAGCAAAAATAGATCTCTTAGAAAAATGTGGCGAAATAGATTTTAGAATTTCTGAAGGCGCTAACGAATTGATTCAGATAGTAACTCTTTTATCTAGATTCGCTCTTTATTCGAAAAAGAAGTAATGTGGATATTAAAATATAGACCGAGTAGTTTGAATGATTTTGTGGATCAAAAAGAAGCAATAGAAAAGTTTAAAAATTGGTATAATAATTGGAAGCCAAAAAGTAAAGCAGCTTTGCTATATGGTAAACCAGGTACTGGTAAAACTTGTTTTGTAGAGGCTTTTGCTAAAGATAACAACTTAGAATTAGTACAAATGAATGCAAGTGATTTTAGAACAGAAAAAGCTATAGAAAAAGTTTTTGGAAGTGCTGCGAATGTAAAAAGCATATTCAAAAAATCCAAAATTTTTTTAATAGATGAAATAGATGGCTTAGCTGGTAAAGAAGATGTTGGTGGTGTTAAGGCTATAATAGATATAATTAAATCTAGTCAATATCCAATTGTTTTGACTGCAAACGATATTTATGATCCGAAATTAAAGCAACTTAGAGAGTTTTGTTTGGAAATAGAATTTAAACCTTTAAAGTTTTGGGATGTGAAGAAAAAATTGAAAGAAATTTGTAATAAAGAAAATATTTCTTTTGAAGAAAAAATTATCGAAGAAATTGCTAAAAAAAATGAAGGAGACTTGAGAGCGTCTATAAATGACTTAGAAATTATAGCATGTGGTAAAAATAAAATTATAGAGGACGATTTAAAAATTTTGAGCGAAAGAGATAGAGAGATGGAAATATTTAATGCTCTGAATATTTTATTTAAAACAACATCTTTAACTGGAGCAAGAACAAGTTTTATTAATGTTGATTTAGATACAGATACTTTATTTTTATGGATTTATGAAAACATTCCTAATGAGTATGAGAAACCAGAAGAAATAAATAAAGCTTACGAATATTTAGCAAAAGCCGATTTATTTAGAGCTAGGATTGTTTTTAGAAATTATTGGAAGTTAATGAGATATATGAACGATTTAATGACTATTGGAGTATCTTTGGCAAAAAAAGAAGTCTATAAAAAATTTACAAAGTTTTCATTTCCATCAGTTTTAAGGAAGTTATCACTAACAAAAAAAGAAAGAGAGAAAGAGCTTGTTAAATTAAAAGAGCTATCAGAAAAATTAAATTGTTCTACACAAAAAATTAGAAAAGAGTATCTTCCTTATTTAAAGTTTTTGTAAACCAACAAATGTCAACTTCATCGATTCTCCATTTGTGATTAATATCGCTTTTCAGTTTTGGAATACAACTATTTTTATAGTGTAATAAACCACAATATGCTATCATAGCTCCGTTATCTGCAGCAAATTCTTCGTCTACCACTTTAAATACAGCATTTCTCTCTCTACACATTATGTCAAACATTTCTTGTAACCTTTTATTAGAAGCTACTCCTCCTACTAATAAAACTTCATTTTTATTGGTATGTGCTAAAGCTCTTTCACTAACTTCGATTATCATAGAAAAACAAGTTTCTTGTAAAGAGAAAGCTATATCTTCAAATTTATATCCTTCTTTAATCAATTTTATAGCATAGGTAGCGACTCCAGAAAAAGAAAAATCCATCCCCTTGACTAAGTAGGGTAGTTTTATGTATTTTCCGTTCTTAGCTAGTTTTTCTATTTCTCTTCCACCAGGCATAGGTAGTTTCATTTCTCTTGCAACAACATCCAAACAATTTCCTATTGGTATATCCAAAGTTTCTCCAAGTATTCTATATCTACCTTCAATAAAAGAAATTATTTGACTATTTCCACCAGATAGATAAACAAAAATAGGATCTTTGATTTTTGTTGTTAATCTTCCTATTTCTAAATGCGCTACAGCGTGGTTAACTGGTATTAAAGGTTTTTTGTATTCTTCAGAAAGCTTATGAACGAATCTAGAAGTTACAGAAAGTGTTGGTGGTAGACCAGGACCCGCTGAATAAGAAATTATATCCACATCTTTTAGTTTTACATTAGCTTTTTCTAGAGCATTTTTTAGAATTTCTTCTTTTATTTTTTCATGATGTATAGCAGCTTCATTCGGAACTATTCCTTTCCCTATTTCTGGTTTATAAATGGCTTTTTCATTCGCTAGGATTTTTTCATCATCAACAATACCTACACCAAAAGTATGAGCAGTACCTTCTATTCCTAGGCAAATCATTCTATAT
>JANXEB010000096.1 GCA_025058985.1 Candidatus Aenigmatarchaeota archaeon | reverse complement strand
AATAAAAAGATACCATTAGTATTAATTCCTAAAAATATAACAACAAAAGAACTTACAGAGTTAGTAGAGTTCTTAGGTGTAAAAAAAGTTTATGCTTTGTTTGGAAGTAGAATAATTATAGAAAATGTTTCTATTGAAGGCTTGGATGAAAAGCATGTTGAAGAAGAAAATTTAAAAGCAGTTAGAAGAAAACCTCTAGTAATAGCTGCCGTCGCAAATTGGCAAGATGGTATCGCAACTAGAGCAACTCCTCATGGAACAGCTATACTAGTTTTTAGTGAGAATGAAATACCTAGTTTGATAGAAAAAGTTAAAAATTTGCTATTAACACAAAATATTAGTAGGATTTTAATAGTTGGTAAACCAGATTTAGCAAGAAAAATTTACGAGGCTTTGTTAAATGAAGGTATAGATAGTGATAAATTAGTTTTTGTAGCTGGAAGCCATTACGAAGTTGCTAAGAAAATTGGTAGAGCTATTAGAGAAGAAATTAGGGAAATAAAAAAGAAACTTGAAATATTACCAATAAAAGTAAAATCAGTTAAGCTTTTGAAAGAAAAGTGTTTTGAGCTCGGAGAAAAAGCTAACGATACTTTAACAAATTTAGATATAGAAGATCCTTTAGTAGCAAAAAGATCTGATTTAATTTTAGAATTAGTTAATAGATGCACAATAGAGAGAGAACCAAAAAAGTTATTAGCTATAGTTAATGATTTAGATAATCAATTAAAAGCTTTGAAATGGATTCATAAAAAAGTTGATGAAGAAGTTGCAGAAGAGACCTTAGATAAAGAAAAAGTTTTTGAAGTAGTTGCTAGAATTAGAAAAGTTAGTGTAGAAGCTGCTAAAAAAGTAGAGGAATGTAAAGAAAATCTTAGAGAAGGATTAGTTGAAATAGAGGAAGAAAAAAATAGAGAAATGGCTATTAGAAAGTTAAGTGAAAAAGTAAGAGGATGTACTGAAGAGGTTGTTAGAGAGTTTGTTACAAAAATACCGCATACAGCAGTTTCTCCTCTTACTAAAGTGGTTATCGAAAAAGTAGTTTCGCAAGTTCCAACAATTTCAGTAAAAGAATAATTTACTAACTTTATGTCTTTTTTTGAATTTTTTCTTAATTTAGCTTTAACTTTTGTTGAATTATATGGTTTAATTGGTGTTTCTTTTTTATCAGCAATAGAAATAGTAATAACACCAATTCCAAGTGAAGTTATTTTACCATTAGTTGGTTATATAGCTTTTCTTAAAAATGATTTTATTTTTTTAATAACAGCAATATTGCTTTCAACATCATCAACACTAATGGGAAGTTTTGTTTTATATTATGTTGGCTATGTAGGTAGAATTTATTTGTTAAAATATTTTTTATTATCTAAGAAAAAATTGAAAAAAGCAGAAGAATGGTTTGAAAAATATGGTTATAAAACAGTATTTTTTTGTAGGTTTGTTCCTGGTTTGAGAAGTATTATTTCAATCCCAGCTGGTGTTGTAAAAATGGATTTAAAAAAATATTCTTTATATTCTTTTCTAGGATTTTTAATATGGAATAGCTTTTTGATAAATTTTGGTTATTTTTTAAAAGAAAATTGGAGTTTTATAATGAGTTATTCTAAATTATTAGATATTATTGGTATTTTTGTTGTTTTTTTGGCTATTATTTATTTTATAATAAAAATCAAGAAATAAGAACACTATCTATTTTAGCAAACATACCTTTTTTGTTTTCTATGAGTTTTTTTGCACTACAAACTGATTTACCTATAGCTATTAATTTATTATTTAAAGCATAAATTGCTACGTTTTCATTTTCTTTTATTTCATCATCTATTTTAACAATTCCCTGATAGTATAAAGGATAACCATTGCTTATACTTTTTATTGCATTATCTTTAATAAAAACTTTTTTTAAGAAAGATAAAGCAATATCTATTGGAATCAAATATTTTTTCAATTCTTCTTTATTATTATAAATTTGTTTTAATTTATAAATGCTAATAGCATTTTTTACTAAAAAGTTACCAATTTTTGTTCTTCTCAATTCTTTTAAATGTGCTCCAATCTTCATTTCCTTTCCTATATCGTGAATTAACTTTCTAACATATAAACCAGCTTCACAACTAATTTTGAACAAAACATTTCTGTTTTCTATTTCTAATATTTCTAAAGAATAGACTTTTCTTTTTCTCTCTTTTCTAGCTACAGCACTTCTAACCGGAGGGACTTGGATTATTTCTCCAATAAATTTAGTTATAGTTTTTTCTAAGGCCTCTTTTGTAAAATCTGAATGAAAATAAGCTAAAGCAATGTATTCTTTATCCAAATTTTTAAAAATTTCCATAGCTTTGTTAGCTTTTCCTAATAATATTGGTAATAAGCCGCTTGCATTTGGATCTAATGTTCCAGCATGTCCAACTTTTTTTATACTTAATATTTTTGAAATAAATTTGTCGATAGAAAAGCTTGTAGGTCCTTTATGTTTATCTATTAATAATATAGATCTATTTATCAGTTCTTCAAAAGTTATTTCTTCTTCTTTTAATAAGCTTTCGTAAATAGTTAATTCCACTAAACTCATTTAAAAAATTTTATTACATCAAAAATATTTTCAGCAACTTTTACACCAGCTTCTTTTAATGAATTTATTTTAGATTCATAACTTCCAAAATTTCCATATATTATTGCACCAGCATGTCCCATTTGTTTTTCTTTAGGAGCATTCTTTCCAGCTATGTAAGCAATAACTTCTTTTGAAACTTTTTTCTTAATATATTCAGC
>JANXEB010000093.1 GCA_025058985.1 Candidatus Aenigmatarchaeota archaeon | reverse complement strand
CATTTTCCAGACGACAAAGAAAAGATTTCAGAATTAGTTTTATCGATAAGAGATGATTATAAGTTTAAGCTTGCGAACAAAGGTGAAGAAGATTTGTTTTTCTTCTAAAAATAGAAAAATCATAAGTGGCGAATGCTATGTGATTAGTTTATTTTAGTGTTTTATAAACTTTATAAGTTTCTTCAGCGGTTTTATCCCAACTGAATTCTTTTGCTCTTTTTAAACCTTTTTTCATTAAATCTTCTCTTGTTTCTTCATCTGTTATTATTTTTTCCATTTCTCTACATATTGCTTCAGGATCTTTTGGATCTACTAAAACACCTGCATCGCCTGCAACTTCTGGCAGTGATGAAATATTTGAGGTTATCACCGGACATCCACATGCCATAGCTTCAATTACCGGCAATCCAAAACCCTCGTAAAGGGAACAATAAAGAAGAAGTTCAGCAGAAGAATAATATTTTGGTAGCTCGTAATCAGAAACATAACCTGTAAAGACCACATCTTTCGAAAGATTAAGATTTTTGACTATTTTTTTTGTCTCATCCATAAATCTCTTATCCTCTCCAACCTTTACGAATTTTAATTTTTGAATTTTTTTATTATTAGATTTATTTTTTAATATATAGAAAGCTATTAGCATATTCTTTAGGTTTTTCTTAGGGTGATCTATACCTACATATAAAACGTAAGGAAAATCAAAAATCTTAGTGTTCCTTGGATAAAAGATTTTATGATTTATTCCCTGATAAACGACATGTATTTTTTCGTTAGGAATTCCTAAGACGTTTATTAAGTCTTTTTTGGTATTATTGGAGGGAGCTATTATTTTATCAGCCTTTTTTAAATTTCTTCTAATACTACCCTGTATAAAAATGTGTTCTCTACACTCTGGAAATAAAAAACTCGATAACTCATGAACTGTAACTATTTTTTTATCACTATGAACAAGATTTAAATAAGCAGAAATACCTTCGTGAGGAAAATGAACTGCACCATCGTTTTTCATACTTTTCAAAATTAAAAATAAAGTTCGTAGTGAAAAAACAGGATATTTTGTCAAAAAATTATATTTCCATAAATCATAATGGGGAGTCTTCACTTCAACTTTTCTAATATCCGATCGATTTTTTAATAATTCAAATAATATATGGCTATATCTATCCACCGTACTCGAACCCTTCGTTACTATTAGAGTAGTCATGTTCCCCATTATTTCAAACTGATTAATAAGAATTTCTAAAAAATATTTGATTTAATTTTGATTTAATTTTATAGCAAATTTGAAGAGATAAAAATTTTAAATTTATAAAAATTGAATTTATTACATGATGATGTTTAAATACCCTATCTACTAAAATTCAAAATGTGAGAAATACTAAAGTTTCAATAATAATACCAAGCAAAGGTTGTCAATTTCTAGAATACACTCTGAAATCGCTCGCAAATCAGAATCATAAACCTGATGAAATCGTTCTTATTCTAAAAAATTGCGAGCTTCAAAAAATAGAGAAGATTTGCGATGAACTCAATTTGAAAGTTGTTTTAGAAGAACAAAAAGAAGGATTTTTTACACATGCGTTAAATTTGGGCAAGAGTATATCTACTGGAGATCTTCTGATTTTTACCGATGATGATGTTCTCACTCCACAAAATTGGATAGAGAATTACATTAAATATTTCTCAAAATATAATGTTGCAAGTATTTCGAGTAGAGATATATACTATGATCTACATAATAATAGAGCACTAAAAACCCCAGACGATAATATTTATGTAAAATTGTTCAGAAATCTTTTAAGACCAATTTTTGATCCTCCAATTCCTTTGCTATATAAATACCGTTTTGGCTCCTATATCTCAAAAAGATACAAATTTGTTTTTGGAAAGGGGATACCAAGCAAAGAATGCTTTTCATTACCATTCAGAGGGGTCAACATGGGCTTTCGAAGAGAATGTATAGAAAATATAAAATTTCTTGAAAAAGATGATTATGTAAGAGGTTTTAGATGTGAGCAACATTTTGGGCTTCAGTTGGTTTTAAAGGGTTTTGAATC
>JANXEB010000056.1 GCA_025058985.1 Candidatus Aenigmatarchaeota archaeon | reverse complement strand
AGAAGCTGTCTTCGAGATGGGAGCAAAGAGAGTTTACACGATCATTCGAATAGACGAAAGAAAAGACAAGGAGCTGAGCATTGAAGGAAAGAAGTCTGCGGTTCAGCTATAGATGTCTTGATAAATGTGTCTATCTAATGCCAACTACTCACTTTTCCAAATCTTTTCTATCCTTGCAACTTTTTCCCCCAACACCTTCCCCCCTTTTTACTCTCATATATAACATCATAATTTTTGAAAACCCTTACATTTCAACTAAAAGCAATTTTTAAAATTATAATTAAAATGAAATTAAATTAAAAAATAAATTTATCAAATACTATAGTCTAAAAGATTTAATTTTAAATAATTTAATTAATAAGTAATATTAATTAATAAAATTTTATTTATAACATTTTTTTATTTAATTTATAAATTAATATTTAATTTTTCAAAAAGAATTATTACAAAATATATGTAATAAACTCACTACTTATCTTCTATCACATCTATGAGCTCTAGCACTTTTCACACTTAACCCCCCATATTTTCGCGAAAAAGCCCTTATTCACATAAATCTTGGAATAAACAATTTACCAGAATAGCAAATTTTAGGTTAACCTAAGAATGTGTATTACATAAAATTTGGAATAAATTTATTTAGAAATAAAATTATTCAAAACTAAATTTAGTAGTTGTTACTATATTATTTAACAATAAAATAAAATATTGAAATATATTAAGAAAATTTAAATTAAAAATTTTATTTATAAAATTTTACTTTTAAATTATAAAAATATATTAATATCAAAGTAAGTTTATCTCAATATTCAAATTGATGGAAAAAATTCTGGAATTTGTCAACTTGTCCCCTCAATAAGAACTTAAGATATGAGAAGAAAAAAGTGAGTTTAAAAATAACAACTTTCTAAGCTCTATAGTTTAAGGAAGAATATTATAACGTAGTAAATGCCCATTAGAACTAAACCCAGGGGAACTCCAACTTTTGCCCACTCACTTGAAGTAATCTTCATTCTCGCAGCTGAAACGATGTTCGGGATGTTGCCCGGGATCAACATACCACCGGCAATCAGCAAAGCCATAAGAGCGCTTTGAATTTGAGTCAGTGTGAGCGCTGGACCAATTTCTGCAGCAGTTAATGTTGCATTATCAAGCACTGCAGAAACTATATTCACCCAGTATAGTATTTCTGGCGGGATTTTAGAAATATACCATACTATAAGCGGATTAAATCCACCGCCGAGCAGAATAAGTGCTGCAACGAATGTGTAAACCTTCACAGCTCTTATTATCACCGCTCTAAGAGTTTCAGTGTATTCTGGAATTCCAATGTTTTCAACACTTTGCTTTCCAACTCTGAAGGCTGCAAGAAATCCAAGCAATATAACTGCTGGAATGACGTAGTGAGCCAATATGTCGAAAAGGAAGAAGAAATCCGCATGATAAGGCTCACCAGAAAGCTTTTTAACTGCAATGGTTGAAAGTGGTTCACCAACTGGCGTCAATGCTGCGCCAAGACCGACAGCAAAACATGCTATTACTATGAATTCAACTTTTTTCTTTCTCTCCAATGGCATTACGAGAGCTATTTCAGCGAGAAGCACCGCACAGACTATGACCGAGATGAGACTTGAAGCCAAACCAAAAAGAACGACAAAGATGAAAGCAAAGGTTCTAACACCGATCTTCTTCATCATACCTATGAGTGCTGAGTATATTGGTTTGTTGAAGTAGTGTATTATCAACCCAACGATCAAAACTACCTGAAATATTCCTATGGGGATTCCATAAACCTCAGTAATCTTCACTGGAGCTTCGATAGCTTCAATTATCAGATTCATACTCCACAGACCGCTGATTGTTACTGCAATTATGCCCATCACGAGAAAGAATGGTTCAAGATTTTCTTCCACTTTTTTCACTCTAAAAGGCAGTATCAACACCAGAACCAAAATTACAGCAAGTCCAAGCGCAATCATTAGATTTGGTTCTTCTGGAACTGTCACTTCTACAGCAGCCATGTGGTCTCGTTAAACGGTAATTTTAAAAGCTTTTCTAAATTTGTCATTTATAATTCTTTTTTGAGTCAAATTATTTCCATAATTTTACCTTTTCGATTAGTTTGACAAATACTGCGCAAAAATTAAAAGATGATAAGCTAAGTTAATCAAGTGAAGTTCAGCGTTCAGGAGCACTTTGCAAAAAAGCATCATTTTGATTTACGCCTTGAAATGGATGGTGTTGCGAAAAGTTGGGCAATACCAAAGGGTTTTCCAGAAAAGGGAGAGAAAAGGTTAGCAATACAAGTGGAAGATCACAGTATAGACTACATGGAGTTTGAAGGAACTATCGAAGAGGGATATGGAAAGGGAATTGTTAAAGTTTGGGATAAGGGGGAATATGAGCTCTTGAAAAGGACTGAGAAAGAAATAAAGTTCAAAGTCAAGGGGCAAAAGCTGAAGGGAGTATATGTTCTGCTAAAATTCGAAAAAGTCGGTAAGGACTCTTGGCTTTTGATGAAAGTCTCAGAATAGTGAAAGTTTTTAATACCTTGGAATGAGTTAAAATGTGAAAAAAGGCTTTTTGATTGCTATTGAGGGAATTGATGGTTCTGGAAAATCTACAATCGCAAAAGAACTCGTGAAGTTTTTATCAAGCCTTGGATATGATGCAGTTCTATTAAAAGAGCCATCTGATAGCATTTATGGGCAAAAAATAAAAGAAGCTGAAGAAAGACTCCCACCTGAAGAAGAATTAAGACTTTTTCTGTTAGATAGGGAGGTAGATGTTAAGGAGAGAATACTTCCCGCTCTCGAAAAAGGAAAAATCGTTGTTATGGATCGATACTACTACTCAAACGTTGCTTATCAGTCCGCAAGAGGAATTGATGCTAAAAAAATTTTAGAACTAAATGAGAGAATTGCTCCAAAACCCAATCTTGTTATAATTCTGGATGTTTCTCCAGAGACTGCACTTAAGAGAATTTCACATAGAAGTAAGCTTACCGTTTTTGAAAATCGGGAGTATCTGGAAAAAGTAAGAGAGAATTTTTTAAAAATAGTAGATAAAAAAATAATTATAATAAATGCAGAAAGACCAATTGAAGAAGTTAAAAAAGAAGTGTTTAAGATCGTTAGAAACTCATTGAGTTCTTATTACTCGTGTGGGGGTTAATATTACATCTGCCTTTACATCATGTGCCTCTGCAAGGTAGCTTAGATCGCCAAAAACCTGAATATCGTGTGCCACTACAACGAAAAGCGCTTTATCTGCTAAAACTCCTTCTTTTTTAAGAATTTCGAATTCTCTATCTCCAAACCCTGTGCCTTTCCCGATCCTATTTCCATGAATATCTACCGCAACACAACCTTGAGCAAAGATGCTTACCTTACCTCTTAGCTCACTAAAATTTGCAATTTTTCCAAGCTTAAGTTTGTCTATTGTTGGTTTAACTTTCTCTTTCAAAACTACAAAACCTTTCATCCTTGGCAGAACCGCAAGCAACGTCTTTCCGTCTTCAAGAACTATTTCTCGAAGTCTTAAAAGCACCGAATCTGGAGCAGAAAAAATTAACTCCGCGTTATGATATTCTTCGAGTTCTCTTATTCTTTCACAAGCCTTTTTCGCATCTCTAAAATTTGGAATTCTACCATAGGGGCTTGGAAAATCACAAAAAGGTTCAATTTTTTTCCAAACGTATTGTCTTACTTCCTCTTTACTTTTGAACCTCAAGTAAAACCCTTATGAGGTCTTTATCTTTTACCATGCCTGAGACTCTATTTGAGGAGTCCAACACTGGAATACAGTCAAGATCGTTGCTTATCATCTTTTTTGCACACTTTGATGCGCTTGTCTGCGGATATACGAAGTCTGGAGGTTTCATGAACTTTTTCACAGGATCTTTGGGCAATTTAACAACGCTAACTTCGAAATATCTAACAGATAAGTCTCTCATCCCATCCCAGCTCCATTTGTCGTCAGTATCACTTGAAGAAGAATGGGTTGACTGAATGATGTAGTCTTCAATCAGCGCCTCACTCAACATAATTTTCTCATCCATTATCCCAACAAGTTCTTCATTTATATTTAAAACACCGCAAATCTCCGCATTTCCAAGTCGCATTATCTCTCCAACTACTTTAAGTGGTGTCTCTTCCCATACACAGACAATCTGAGGATTAACATATTTTTTCACAGGGATTTCGAGATTTAATTCAGCGATCTTCTTAATTATGTCTCTCACAGTGATTATACCAACAAGCTTCTCCCCGTCAACAACTGGTAATCTTCTGAAAGGGGTCGAGCTTAATATTTCCACTACCTTCTTTACACTATCGTTAACGCTAACAGTAACCGGATTAGGGGTCATCAGTAGCGCTACCTGATCTTCTTCGATTTTTCTAAGAATGTCTTTTCTTGTGATAATACCAGCTATTTTTCCTTCTTTCAACACAGGAACAGCAGAAATACCATAACCTTTAAAAAGCTGCAACACACTCTGTCTTGTGCTGGGTAATGTTGCAAAAATCACGTTTGGATTCATTATGTCTACCGCTTTCATTGTTGCGTTTGACCTTATTTCTGCTAATTAATCTTTCTGTTTCGAGAAGAAAATTTTTAGAAAAGAATCAAAAAGCTTAATTTAAAAAATCAACTTTAAATTCTCTTTCTAATAACGATTTTCTGCCCTATGATCATCGTGCTTGGTATAAGAACAGTGTTAGAATCAGATCTCCTTTCAACCTTGGTGAAAAGTGCTCCAATTTCTTTAACTATGACATCACTTTCACCAGCGAGATCTACGTTGTCTCCAATATTAAAGGGTCTTGCAAGCAGTA
>JANXEB010000038.1 GCA_025058985.1 Candidatus Aenigmatarchaeota archaeon | reverse complement strand
CTATAATAATAGAGAAAGATAGTGGAAAAATATTAGAATATAACATAGGAAAGAAAGAAAAGATGAGAATTGTTGGAAAAGAAAATGAATTAGAGGAAATAGAAACTAAAGAAGATTTAAGAAATAAATTATCTCTAAATGAAAACGAAATAAAACAGATTTGGGAGCTTGCAATAAAGCTAGAAAAACACTATAACTTTCCTCAAGATTTTGAGTGGGTTTGTGAAAAAGGAAAAGTTTACTTAGTGCAAAGTAGACCTGTAACAGTTTTTTATGAAAAAAGAGAAAGTAAACTAATAGTCGAAAAGCCATATTTGCTAAAAGGTCTTGGCGCATCTCCCGGTGTAGCTATAGGAAGAGCAAAAGTTTGTTTAAACGTTGAGGAAGCAAGTAAAAAAATAAAAAAAGGAGATATATTAGTTACTAGAATGACATCTCCTGATTGGACTCCTTTTATGAAGATAGCTTCAGCTA
Organism: Candidatus Aenigmatarchaeota archaeon; assembly: GCA_025058985.1. GTDB lineage: Archaea > Aenigmatarchaeota > Aenigmatarchaeia > CG10238-14 > SpSt-28 > JANXEB01. Next base: position 3,793 of record JANXEB010000038.1, on the reverse strand, counting down.
TTATAACAACTGAAGGAGGTTTAACTAGTCATGCAAGCATAGTTTCAAGAGAGCTTGGAATACCCTGTATAGTAGGTGTTTCTAATGCCTTGGAAAAGCTAAGAGATGATATGATTATAACAGTAGATGGAAGGAATGGATTAGTTTATGAGGGTGAATTAAAAGAATTATTCGAGAGAGAAAAAGCTGAAGAAATATCTATAGAGAAGGTTAAAGATTTAAAAACAAAAACAAAAATATTAATGAATCTTGGTGTTCCTGAAGAGATAAATAAATATAAAGATCTTCCATTTGAAGGAATTGGGTTAATGAGAATAGAATTCATAATTGCAGAATGGATAAGAGAACATCCTAATTATTTAATAGAAAAAGGTGAAGAACAAAAATATGTCGATAAACTCGCGGAAGGTATTGCTGTTGTTGCTAAAGCTATTTATCCTAGATTTGTTGTAGTAAGATTTTCAGACTTTAAAACTAATGAATACAGAAAACTTATTGGTGGTGAAAAGTATGAACCAAAAGAGGAAAATCCGATGATTGGTTGGAGAGGTGTTTCTAGATATATTAGTAAAGATTTTGAAAAAGCTTTTAGATTAGAATGTAGAGCTATAAAAAAAGTTAGAGAAGAATTCGGCTTAGATAATGTTTGGGTTATGCTCCCATTTGTTAGAACAATATGGGAGGTAGAAAAAGTTTTGAAAATAATGGAAGAAGAGGGATTAAAAAGAAGTGAAAATTTCAAAGTTTGGATAATGGCAGAAGTTCCTAGCATAATATTTTTAGTTAAAGAATTCTCTAGGTATTGTGATGGTTTTTCAATTGGTTCAAATGATCTTACACAATTAATTTTAGGAATAGATAGAGATTCTTCTATTTTAACAAACATGGGTTATTTTGATGAAAGAAATGAAGCTGTTCTAAATGCTATAAAATATTTGATAAAAGAAGCTCACAAAAGAAAAATAACAGTTTCTATATGTGGTCAAGCACCTAGTTTTTATCCAGAATTTACGGAATTTTTGGTAAAGAATGGAATAGATAGTATTTCGGTTAATCCGGACGTAGTAACTAGAACTAAGAAATTGGTTTATGAAACTGAAGAAAGATTACATATTTAAATACAAAAAATAAAATAGATTTTATGGCGAAAAAAGCACAAGCTGCTATGGAATTTTTGATGACATATGGAATAGCAATTCTAATAGTAGTTGGAGTAATAGCAGCTCTATATGCTATGGGAATACTAAGAATAGGTAGAGGTGGTCCTTCTTGTAGTCCATGTTTTCCAGCAGGAACAGAGTTTCAGTATGTAGATCATAATAAAGATACCTTAGTACTAATAAACGGACCTTATGAATTGACGATACAAAGAGTTTTAAAAGATGGTAGTCAAATCACTTGTACAGGAACAGGAACAACATATCAACCAAATAGTAGAATAACTCTAAACTGTATTGGACAACTTGGTGGTGATGTAAATATAGCTATAGAATATTATAGAACTGAAGGCGTAATAAAAACTGCATATGCAACACTTCACGGAGCTTAAATTCTTTTTTTTTAAATTTTTTTAACAAATAAACTACCTGCATAAAAAGTTTTTTCAAAAGTTTCTACGTAAAATTTTAACTCTTCTTCAAATTTTTTGTTTATTGATTCATTTTTTATAGAAATTGGTAAACTTGCTGATATTTCATATATTTCATCAGAGATCCAAACTGTATATATAGTGTAATTATTAAGATAAAAATTTACGATTGGCTCAAAATAAATATTTTTGGTTTCATTAGCTACTAAATTTATTCCCTTTATAACAATAATAAACAAGTTTTGATTAGTTGAAACAAAAGTCTCATTATAATCCAAAAACTTTATTAACGAATGACTCTCATTAACTGTAGAAATCTCCATTCTATAAGGTTCTTCTTTATTTAAGCAATTTAAACCAGCACCTTCTATAACACCCCTTTCTTCACCTAGTGGAGAACATATGTCTACTATTTTTGTATAAATAGCTTTTTCTTTTTTTATTTTTTCTTCAATTTTTCCATTAACTGAAATATTTTCTATAGTAGTTGAAGTAAGGTTGTTTTCATTTTTTCTTTCAAAAAAATCTCTAGTAAAATTTTCAAAATTTTCTAAATAGAAAACTTTTCCAATATCAACTTTAAATAAAAGACTTGTTAAAAACAATACTAATAAAATTATAAAGAAAACAAAAACTAAAAAACCTATTATCTCTTTCATACTATAGTTGCATTGTAAATTTGTAAATGAGTTTTGTTAAAAACTGTAGTTTCATTATCCAATCTAAAGTTATCGGGCATTCCTAATATTTTATAAGAGGTTGTATTATAATTCGAAAAATAAAGATAATCTATATTAGTTTGATTTATTCTTATAGGTAAACCACTAATTAAAATTTTATCTTTATTTACAAAACTTTCTAGGCCAACATAGTTTTTTGTAACTCTGTATTTATCTTGAACAAAATATTTTCCTTCCAATCTATCTAAAAAACTTGCTCCATTTAAACTAATATGATAATAGGAGTTGTTTAAGTCATCTAATAGCTTAGAAACATTTGTATAGTTCATCCAATGTGGACTTTCTCTAAAATAGTTTGTTACTCTGCCAAGTGTATTTAAAGGATATAGAGGATCTTCTAAATTTAAAATAGATGAATAAGCTGTTTTTTCAATAGTTTTTGATATTCTTGAATCTGTTTTCTCATCTTTTATTGTTATTTTAAATTTATATTCTATAGCTAGGTTAAAACTATCATTAAGATAAATGAAAATATTTATTATATCAATAGTTAAAAAAAATCCTTTTTGATTTGCTAAAAATATCATTTTATTAATCCAATCTTTTAAAGTAGAGTTTTCCATTAATGGTTGAAGATCATTGTTTATAGTTCCATTAACTATTAATTCAACAATAGTTTTATTAGCACTTGTTAATCCTTTCCCCTCTTCTATAACTTTATTTATAGCAGCATTCATAGCTCTTTTTGCTATTATTACCATAGCTTTTTCAGAATCTCTACTTATCGAATCAAAAAGAATAACCATAGAATTTATTCTATTTTTTAATGTATCAATTTTACTAATTTCAAAAAAATGAGCTTGTTGGGTAAAAACAATTAAAAAAAATAGCCAAACGAGAAATAAAATAACTATACTAAAAGCTATTCCTTTCATTCCCATAAAATAAGCTTAAAAGAAGCTGGACCCCACATCCATTTTATGTCTCCAACTGCTTGAGAATCTGTTGAAATTCCAGCTGCAAAAATTCCTTCTTCACCTATTTTATTAATTAATCTATTAATTGCATCATTAATTGCATCACTTAAATTTGGAAAAACATTTCCATAACCAACTAGTGCCTTTACTAAATAAGTATATTCAAAAGAAGACCAAGGTAATATATAATTTCTTGGAGATGTTGCTCCGTTTGGTTGAAAATCTCTAATATTAATACTATTATTTCCAATTCCAATATAAGAAGGTGGTATGAAAATGTTTTCTGGAACAACTCTTCCAGAGGGTGATGTAAATACTCTAAATAAACTACCATTAGAATGTCTTTGAGTAACATTAATCATATAACTAAAAGCTTGTGCAACGTGAACAAAGCTTTCAAAAATTTTGCTTCTACTATAATTTATAAAGTAGCTAAAGTTTTTTGGATTTTCTGCTATTCCACCAAATAAAATTTCTCTAGTTATATCTATTTCTCCATATTCAAAATTTTTTTCTGGTAAGCTATAGTTTATCTCTACATAAGAAGA
>JANXEB010000069.1 GCA_025058985.1 Candidatus Aenigmatarchaeota archaeon | reverse complement strand
TGGTTTAATAAATATTCTTTCTGTTACAAAAGAATGGGGTATTTTTTCTGAAAAAGCTTTATCTATAGAAGAATTAGTAAAAGCTGGAGAAGTTACTATATTAGATGTATCTAGAATGAAAAGTACTGAAGTTAGAAATTTGTTAGTAGCTTTACTAATTAAAAAAATTTATTATTATAGAGTCTTATCTAGAAAAGAAGAGGAAAAAGCAAAAATAGAAAATAGAGAACCAAAGTTTTCTTTTCCTTTAACATGGGTAATATTAGAAGAAGCTCATAACTTTATACCTGCTGGAGAAAAAGTTGTATCTACAGATCCTATATTAACACTAGCAAAACAAGGAAGAGAACCTGGTATTTCATTAGTATGTATAACACAAATGCCTAATAAAGTGCATCAAGAAGTTTTAAGCCAATGCGATTTGGTAATTTGTTTTAGATTAACTAGTGAAGAGGATATTAATGCTTTACATGCTGTAATGCAAACTTATGTTAGAGAAGAAATAGAAAAGTTCCTCGCTAGATTGCCAAGATGGCATGGTGCTGCTATTATATTAGACGATAACCTAGAAAAAATTTTTACTGTTAATATAAGACCTAGGATTTCTTGGCACTCTGGTGGAACAGCTGCATTAATATGATTTTTCTTATATTATCTTTTCTACTAGGAGCTCTAATAACTTGGTTAATTCTAAAATTTTATTATAGAGCTAAATTTTTTGAAATATCTATTAAAGTTAGAGATTTTATAGCAGAAAAAATAACAAAAGTTATAATACCTAGATCTTTGAGAGCAAAACTAATAGAAGCTATTTCAAAGGATGTTGTAGAGCAATTTGCACCATTTACTGAAAAATTCAAAGAAAAAAATCTTAACGCTTTAGATTCCATTTATTTGGGGGAACCTATAGATTTTATTGTCTTTGATGGCTGGAAAGAAGGTAATATAAAAAGAATTGTTTTTCTAGAAATAAAATCTAGAGAAACTAAATTAACGAAAACGGAAGAAAGAATAAAAGAAATAATTGAAAAAGAAAAAGATAAAATAGAGTTCGAAGAAATTAGCTTTACTAAGGAAAAAATTGTTAGTGAAGATAAAATAAGAGAAATTTTAGAATCGAGTAGCGAAAGTGTAGAAATAAAAAACAAAATATTGAAAGAAGTAAGCGAAAAAGAACTAAAAAATTTGTTTTAATGCAGGGGGTGGGATTTGAACCCACGAAGGGACTAACCCAGCAGGTTTCTTATCATTGATCAGAGCTCAAGACCTTGAGCCTGCCGCCTTTGACCTAGCTTGGCTACCCCTGCCTAAAATAAATTATATAACTAAAATTCAAACAACTATCCTAGAAATTTTTCCTATAGCAGAAAACCTTTCTATAACTTCCCTTGCAACAGGTCCTCTAATTTCACTTCCAATTGGTTCCCCTTCTTCATTAATTAAAACAGCTGCATTATCCTCAAACTTAACTCTTATTCCTTCCATTCTTCTCATTTCCGCCCTTTGTCTTATTATTACAGCATTAACAACTTGTTTTTTCATTTTTGGAATCCCTTCTTTAACACTGCATTTAATCCAATCCGCAATACCTGCTCTTCCTCTTCTTCTCCTAACTCCTTTATAGCCTCTGACAGAAATAATTTTTAAAACATACGCTCCACTATTATCCGCACAAACTAAATAACTACCTACTTCCAAACCTTTCTTAGGTGTAGAGGTTAAACCTTTCATATTTTTTCAATAACAACAAAAGCTTTTAACTTACTTAACTTTCTACATTCTGCTATCTTAACTATATCTCCTTCCTTAGCATTAATACATTCTGGATTGTGTGCATATAATTTGCTTTTTCTTTTTTCATATCTTTCATATTTTGGTATATAATGTAAAAATTCCCTTTCTACAACAACTGTTTTAAAAGGTCTTGCTGAAACAACCTTTCCAATAAAAGTTTTTTTTCTAACTGGTAATTTACCATGCCATGCACATTTTGGATCATTACATTCTTTTTCAGGTGGCTTAGCTTCTATACCAATATTTCTAGCTGTCATAAAATTTAAATTATCAACACAAAATTTAAAAATGATAATATTAGACGAAATAGAATTTGAAGGATGCGAAAAAATAAAAGCTACTCATAGAACTACAATAGAAGTAACTAAGGAGAACTATATAACAGAAAGGGGAGATTGTATAATAGGAATAAACTCTAATAAATCTGTAGTAGACTTAAATAAAACGACAAAAGAATTTCTAAAATCTGGAAATGAAATTATAATAGAAATAAGAGTTGAAAACATATCTGATAAAATAATTGCCATTGGTTCTCCAAATCTACTATTAACAAACCAAAAATCAATAGTTATAAGAAAAAGTGATTTTATAGATGATAGAACAATGGCCATAAAATCTAATAAAGCCGCTATAGATGTAGATAGAAAAATAGTTGAAATACTAAAGAATAAAGCAAGAGGAAAATTAATTTTATGGAAAAGGTAGAACTTGAAAAATTAATAAAAGAATTGGAAAAAATCAGAGGTAGACATACTGAGTTAATTTCTCTTTACATACCAGCTGGTGCAAACCTACATGAAATATCAAATCAATTAGTACAAGAAAAGGGAACTGCCGAAAACATTAAATCGAAAGCTACAAGAAGAAATGTGATAACAGCATTAGAAAAAATTATTCAGCATTTAAAACTATTCAAACAAACTCCTCCTAATGGTTTAGTTGTTTTTTGTGGTAATATCTCTCCAGTAGAAGGAAAAGAAGATATAAAACTTTGGAGTTTTGAACCACCAGAACCTTTAAGAGTTAAAAAATACTGGTGTGATCAAGTTTTTGTTTTAGATTTTCTAAAAGAAATGGTTGAAACAAAAGAAGTATTTGGATTAATCGTTTTAGATGCTAGAGAAGCTAATATTGGATTACTGAGGGGAAAAGAGCTTAGTATAATTAAAACAATAGAATCTAATGTACCGAGCAAAAGTGTTAAAGGCGGTATGTGTCTTCATCCATCAACATTTATATATAAAAAAAATGATTTGGTTGAAATTAAAGATATTGATTTAGAGGACGAAATACTTTCTTTTTCCTTTAATGAAAGAAAAAAAACATATGGTAATGTAAAAAATATATTTAAAAAATTTGTTGAATATGGTATAAAATTAACTTTAGATAATAAAAAAGAAATAATAGCAAGTAAAGAGCATAGAATTTTTGTCTTTGATGGAAAAAAAATAAAAGAAGTGGAATGTGAAAAAATCAACATAGGAAATTTAATAATTTGTAAAGATGGATTACATAGCGTAATAAATAAAAAAGTTATTTATGTAAACGATTGGTTCTATGATTTATATATACCAAAATATCATAAATACTTTGCAAATGACGTTTTAGTTCATAATTCACAAATGAGGTATGATAGAATAAGAGAGCAAGCTATAATAGAATTCTTAACAAAAGTTGGTGAAACCGCCACACAAATATTCTTGGATCAAAAAAATCTTAAAGGAATAATTATTGGTGGACCTGGTTATGTTAAAGAGGATTTTGCTAAAGAAGATTATCTTCACTATCAATTAAAACAAAAAATATTAGGATTAAAACATATTAGCTATACTGGAGAAATGGGATTAAAAGAACTTGTAGAAAAAGCAAAAGATCTTATAAAAGAGACAGAAATAGCTAAAGAAAAAGAAATAATATCAAAGTTTTTATTAGCATTAAAAGAAGAAAATAAAAATGTTGTTTATAATCTTGAAAACGTTTTAAAAGCTATTGAATCTAAAAATATTGATAAGCTTTTAATTTATGAAGATTTGAAAATACTTAAAGAAAACTATAGCTGCTCTTGTGGATATGAAAAAACAATCATAAGAGAATCTACAAAGATATTTCAAGTTATTTGTGACAAATGTGGTAATAAAATGAATCTTAAAAAACAAGAAGAAATTACAAATGATATAATTTCAAGTGTAAAAGAATTTGGTGAAGTTTTTTTTATTTCTAGAGAAACTGAAGAAGGAATTCAATTTACTAATATAACAAAAATAGCTGCCTTTTTAAAATTTTCAATACAATAATGAAATTATGAATAGAAAGTTAATAAAAAATATAATAATAGTGTTTTTTATTCTTTTAGTAATACTACTTCTATTAGATTTAACAAGTTCTCAAATAAACGGACAAAGTTTAATAAACACAATACCTTGTTTATCAAAGAATTGTTGAAACAAACTTTAAAGTCTCAAATCCTCTAGCTCTAATAGGCTCTCTCAAAAATACTAACCTCTTTCTACTACCTGGAACACTTCCTTTTAATATTATATAACTAGTTTTTACTAAACCATAGTTAACAATACCTCCTTTTGGATTTATCTCACTACCATTTTCTCCTATTTTTAAAATCAATTTATTGTATTCTGTTCTTCTTTGAAATCCCATTTGACCAGCCATTGGCAGTGTCCATCTTACTTTTCCAGGTCTTTCCTGACCTAGAGAACCTACATGTCTTCTTTTTTTCTTAGCATGCCTGTCTTGTATTTTAACTCCAAATCTCTTAACAGGTCCTTGTGTTCCTTTCCCTTTAGTAATAGCTATAACATCAACAAACTGATTTTCCTTAAAAACATCTTTAATACTAATTTCTTTTCCTAAGATGGATTTTGCGAAGTTGAAAACTTCACTTATATTTTTACCGCCTATTCCTATTTCAAACACTTCTGGTTTTTTCTTTCCTATTCCCGAAATTATTGGCTGTGTACAACAAATAACTCTTATAGATGTTATTTTTGATAAATCAATAGAATTTAATACATTAGAAAAATCTTTTGGTTTAATCCTAACTTTTCTATGAAGCTCTTTTGGTAAATTGTTTGAGAAAACATCTGTAATTACTTTTCCATTACTGTAAAATCTTAGACCGATAATTTTTATTGGTGGACATTCTAAAATAGTAGATGGTACAGCAACTATTTTGTTATCTTTTGTTAATGCTTTTACCGTACACATAGTGGCTTTATAAGCTGGAAATGCTAAAAGCTTTAATTTATCAACAGATGGATATGTTTTTATTACAGGATAAATTCTTTTAGCTCTCTTTCTTGGATAAAAAGCTAAGCTCCCTCTTCTAGGCTTTTTAATTTCTGGCATAAAAAAATATTTATGGTAAAATATAAATTCAGGAAAAGAAACTATTGGATTGAGAAACACAAAATATTAATAATCTCTTTACTCATTTCATTAATTTTAACTATAATAACATTATTTCCAAAACCGAAACCCATAATAATAGAAAATCGAACGATTAACGAAGAAATGTGTTTAAAAAAATTTGTTATGTATTGCAAATATTGGAAACTATTTGGTTACGATGAAAACAATAGGCCTCTTGGTGGATGGAGTAACTTCTCAAAAAATTATTATTGTCCACAATATAAAGATAATATATATGAGTGTGAGGAAGTAATTAAAAAATATGAATAAAAACAAGTGCCCATATTGTAATAAAGATGTTTTTATAAACTTTGATGAGCATGTTAGAATTTGTAAGTTAAATAAGGATTGGTTTAAAGAGCTTTCTGAAATTCAAAAATAGTTGTCTTGCACTTACCACAATAATAACTAATTTCTTTATCAGTTTTTCTAGTAGCCATAAAAGTATTTCCACATTTTTTACAGTATCTTAATCTTCTAATAACTTTATTGCCTTCTATCTTATAATATTTCCATAATTGAACGGGCTTATGCTTCATGAATATAGCATTTAGCTATAGAAGTGGCTGATCCTTTTTTTCCTAAAATATATTTAATTTTTACTTTACTTTCATCCACATTATACTTTTTACATAAAAACTCTATTATTTGCTTCCTAGATGGAATTGGTTCTTTTTCATGCTTTATTTCTAGCTCTAATTTTTTTCTATTTAATAGTTTATCGTTTTCCTCCTTTTTTATCAAAATTTCCATAATAACTATTTTATGGAAGAGTTTTTAAATTTTTTGAAAATGAACAATATAAATGTTGAATTCGTAGAAACTAAATCTTCTAGAACTGTAGAAGAATCGTCTGAATTTGTTCCAAAAGAATTAATTGCAAAAACCTTGATATTTGTTGATTACAATAAAAATCCTTTTGTAGTAATTTTGATGGGTGAAAACAAAGCAGATTTTAAGAAAATAAAAGAATTTTTAAATGTTAAAGATGTTAGATTAGCTAATGAAAAAGAAGTTTTTGAGTACAGTGGTTTTAAAGTGGGTGCCGTAACACCGATTTTTTTCAAAAAAATAAGTACTATACTAATTGATAAAAAAGTCTTGGAAAAAGAATATGTATATTGTGGTGGTGGAAAAGAAAACTTACTGATGAAAATTAATGTAAAAGATATACTTAGAATTACTAATGGAAAAATTGGAGATTTTTCTAAATGAAAATAGATGAAATAAAAGAAAAATATAAAGAACTTGAAAAGGTAGTTGAAATAATAAAAAGAGAAGATAAAATAGAAAATCTTTTTGAAGCACAAGAAAAAGCTATTAAAGAAGGTGTTTTAGAAAATTGTGACAATTTTATAATATGTACAGCTACGGGATCTGGAAAAACTCTTATCGCTGAATTAGCTTCTCTACAAACAATTATAAAACAAAGAAAAAAAGTACTATACTTGGCTCCTTTAAAAGCTCTTGCAAATGAAAAGTACGAAGAATTTAAAAACAAATATGAAAAAATTGGAATAAAATTTGCTTTATCTATTGGTGATTATGACGAAAAAGATCCTTACTTAAAATTTTTTGATATGGTTTTCACAACATATGAAAAAGCAGATAGTTTACTTAGACATAAATCAGAATTTTTTAACGAATTAAGTTTAGTTGTTGCAGATGAAATTCATGAAATAAAAAGTGAAAGAGGTGCTATTTTAGAAATTTTGATATGTTTATTCAAAAACTATTACAATGCAAGAATAATTGGTTTATCTGCTACAATAGGTAATCCGAAAGAAATGGCGGAATGGTTAAACGCAAAACTCATAATAAGCAATTTTAGACCAGTTGAGTTAAAAGAGGGAATATATTTTGATAATAAAATATATTTTGATAAAGAGGTTGTAGAAATAAAAGATTTAATTAATAAATTTCTTGAAGATAACGGACAAATTTTAATATTTGTAAATAGTAGAAAAAATGCAGAAATTACCGCAATAAAAATATCTGAAATGTTAAAAAACACTTTTTTTAACAAAGAGTTTTTAGAAGATGTTCTTACTGCTTTAGAAACACCAACTAGACAATGTAAATTATTAGCTAAATGTTTGCAAAATTGTACAGCTTTTCATCATGCTGGATTAGTTTACAAACAAAGAAAAATAATAGAAGATGGTTTTAGAAAAGGAAAAATAAAAGTAATAGTTGCTACTCCAACACTAATAGCTGGTGTTAATCTTCCTTCTAGAACAGTTATAATAAATAGTCTTAAAATCTATGTTAATGGTTTTAGCGAGTGGTGGCCAGTATCTTTATATAAACAAGCTGTCGGAAGAGCTGGAAGAATCAAATATGATAAAATTGGTTATGCTATAACTATTGTGAGAAACAAAAAAGATATAGATTTTGTTAAAGAAAACTACATAAATGGTTTACCAGAGGATGTTACTTCTCAACTTTCTTATGAACCTGTTTTAAGATCACAAGTTTTATCTTTAATAGCAAATGAATTTTGTAAATCTTTTGATTCTTTGGTAGAATTTTTTGAAAAAACATTCTTTTTCTTTCAGTATAAAGATAAAAACAAAGTAATAAAAATTTTGAAAAAAATAGTTGATAAATTAGAAGAATGGGGTTTCATAAAAAATTTTAAAGCAACAAAAGTAGGAAAAAGAGTATGTAAACTTTACATAGATCCTTTAACTGCACATATTTTTATAAAAAATTTTGAAAAAATGAAGAAATGTATGAAAGAAATGTCTTTTCTACAGTTGATTTGCTCTACTACAGAAATGAGACCATTGATTTATTTAAGAGAGAAAGATTATATGGAATTAGAAAAATATAGAGAATATATTGTTGAGGAACTTTTTGACATAGAAGAAGAATTCAGATCTTTAAAAACTGCTTTAGTGTTATATTATTGGATTAACGAAAAAAGTGAAGATGAAATACTAGAATCTTTTAATGTAACTCCAGGAGAACTGTTTGGAAGAATAGAAATAGCTAAATGGTTATTATATTCTCTATCAGAACTATCTAAAATATTTAAAGAAACAAAAATTGCAAATTATTCAAAAATTCTAGAAATTAGAATGATGAAAGGAGTAAAAGAAGAGTTGATAGAACTTGTTAGTTTAGAAGGAATTGGTAGAATAAGAGCTAGAAATTTATACAATGCTGGATTTAAAACTTTAGAAGATATTAAAAAAGCAAGAATAGAAGATTTGATTAAAGTAAAGGGAATTGGAATAGAGCTTGCTAATAAAATCAAAAACGAAATAAAATAGAGGAAGGCTACTCTTCCTCTTTTAAAAGTTTAGCTTCTTTTAGTTTGTCAACAATTGTATTAATTTCATTATTTATCTTTTCTTCACTTATATTAAGCTCTTTTGAGATGTTCTTTACTAGCTCTTCTCTACTTATATCTTTTGCTCTAACCCAAACAAAAGCTATTACCTCATCTATTAGAAAACCTTCTTTCTCTTCGTTTACTAATACTAAAGAACCCTCTTTGTTTCTCATTAGCTGACCACATCTTTTTAAAACCATTGCCATGAAATTACTTTAGTTTAAAGTAATTTATGATAGAAAATTATTAACCCAATTTATGAATTCTTTAAGTCCTTTGTTTATTTTTATTGCAGAAATATCTGGTAAGCTATAGCTATGTAGCTCTTTGACCCTTTTAACTACTCTATCTAAATTTTTTTCTGGACATTTTAACAATAGTATAGATTCTTTACTTTTTTCTATTTTTCCTTTCCACCAATATTGTGAATAAACCTGCTTAACTATATTTATACATGCTACTAGTTTTTCTTCAAGAAGTATTTTACCGAGTCTATTAGCTTCTTTATAGTTTTTACATGTTATATAAACTAAATAATATTCCATATTTTGATTAATCAAACTATTTTTTATATATGAAAGTGTTGCTTTTACACTCTGATTTTATAGAGTTCGAACCAATAAAAAAAGAGATAGAAATTGCTGAAGAATGTGAAAAAAAGACTTATAGCCTAAAAGATTTGTTGGTATCTTTTATTGCTATCGAAAAAGATGATGACGAAACCACTGCTAGTGAATTCGTTAACCAAGTAAAAAAAACTCTAGAGACATTAAAAACAAATAAACTATTGATTTATCCATATGCTCATCTATCTAAAGAATTGGCAAATCCATATGAATCTTTAAAGATAATTAAAAAAATAGAAGAAATAGCGAAAGAGAATAATATTGAAGTATATAGAGCTCCTTTTGGTTGGACAAAAAGATTTTCTATATCG
>JANXEB010000054.1 GCA_025058985.1 Candidatus Aenigmatarchaeota archaeon | reverse complement strand
ATCGAAACGCTTGGGGTTTTTATTTCTATTTTTTTCCATTTCACAATTCTAGCTATGATAATAAAGACAGTTGTTAAAGATAAAATTGTAATTATAAACCAATTTGGAGTTACAACACTTTTTACAGGTAGTTGTAATTTTGATAAAATATCTTTAGCTCTTTCTATCAATATTTTTGCTTGTTCTATATTTTTCATAGCTTCTTCATATTTCTCTTCTTTTATGTTAACTCTTGCTTCATCAAGCTTTTTTCTAACTTCTTTTAATAAGTCTTCAACTATACTAGTATCTTTTCCTTCTTTTTTAGCAATTTTTGTTTTTACAAATAAATCAGCATATTCTTCTTCAAGTATTTCTAATTCTTTTTCCAAAACTTCTTTTAAACTTTTGAATATTTCTATTTCTATATCTTTACTATCAGAAACTAAGTTGCTACTAGCTATTAAAGTTGCTTTTATTTTTGTTATGTTTGCATTTTTAGGAATGTTTAAAGTTAAAACAAAAACACCAGTAGCGTTTGGTTTTAGTATATAATTACTTGGAGTTATATTAAACCAATTTAATGGTAATCCTATTAAATCCAGTGTTACATTGCTTAGTTCTATTTCTCCAATGTTTTTAACTATTATTGTAGTCATTCTACTATATCCTCTAGCAACACTTATATACTTATCAAATCTTTCTATTATTAGTTTTGCAGTTAAGTTTGCTGTCGGTTTTGGAATAGGAATTTGCATTTCTATTACTCCAGTAGTAATATTAATTTCTACTATAGGTCTAGTAACATTACCACCGCCGATCCATTCTAACAATCTTTTTTCTTTAACTATAAAAGTAGAGTTAGCTATTAATGGAGGTATTTCCGAATCGTAAATTAGTTTAGCGTTTATTAAATACATTCCTGGCTGTTGAGTAAAGTATATTGGAGCATTTCTAACTATTGTTTTGTTCTCTAGGGAATTTACAAATAGAAACTCTGAAGATTTGAAAAAAGTTATATTACCGCTAAGATCAGAAGTCCAATATTCTAGGTAAACATCTTGTGGAAGTTCTCCAAAATTTATAATAGTTATCAAAAAATTTAGATGAGAACCTTGTTCTACTTCACTTTCTAATGGTACTACTCTTAAATCATATGGACCACCTCTTGTTATTCTAAATGAATGTATTTTCATAGTTTCATGTTCTTTTTTACTAACATTAACAACAGCTAAGTACATGCCAGAAGGCGCTATTATTGGAATATAATGTTTATAAGAATAAAATCCTTTGCTCTCTCTTTTCATTGCAGTTTTATTTATTGAAAAGAATACATTTCCTAAAGGATCATAAACTGTTAAATTTATAGTATCTACATCAACAGGAGTACCTTCTCCATTATAAGTTAATAAACCAATTATTAAAACGTTTTGAGGATACCAAACTACTGCAGTACTAATATCAGCAAATAAGCCAGCTACAGTAACTATTCTTTCACTTACTATAAATGTATAATTTTTTTCTTTTTTACTAATAGTGTTATTTTCTATGTAAAAAGATATGGAGTTTAAAGTATAATTTCCAATAATAGCATCTGAAGTTAAAGAGAAAGTTGGTATTGGTAATATAGCTCCATTAGTTGTGTTATAGAATGAGTAATGTATTAGTGAATTATTTGGATTATAAACTTTGAAAAACACTGTAACATTATCTAGTGGATTTTTAAATATATCAAAAACTCTATAAAAAATAGAGACAGAATCTCCTTGAAAATATTTTGCTGAAAATGTTAATAATGTTATATTCAATAGTTTGTTTATGAAAAAGCTAGATTTTGTTGAATTAAAATTACCTATATTATCTTCTGCTAGAATTTCAACCGAATAATTACCTATTTGCATCGTGTCATTAAAGATTAAAATGTAGTGAGTATTATTGAAAATTGTATTGTAAATAATATAGTTTTTAGAAGGATAAGTAATTTTAGCTTTTACATATTTTATTCCAGCACCAGATGTATCTGTTACTTTTGCAGCAATTTCTATAGTATTATTTTGCTCTGTTTCATATGGATTAATAAAAATATTTATTAACGGAGGAGTAGATGGTACTAATCTAACTAACAA
>JANXEB010000053.1 GCA_025058985.1 Candidatus Aenigmatarchaeota archaeon | reverse complement strand
CAAAAAGATTTTCTATATCGATAAAAGGACATCCTTTAGCTGAACAGTTTAAAGAAATTGAAAAAAGAGGAGAAGAAAGAAAGATAAACAAAAAATATTTCATACTAACAAAAGATGGAAAAATAAAAAATCTAGATGAATATAAATTCGAAAATCAAGATTTTAAAATACTTGTAGAGCAAGAAGCTCTTGGTACAAAAAAAGTTGAAAATAAAGAACCTAGATTTATAGAGTTTTTAAAAAGATTTGGAATTGAGTGGGAAAGTTTTTCAGATATAGGACATATGAGATATAATCCAATTGGCTGTTTTATTTTTGATATAGCATGTAAATATGCCGAAAAAATAGTTAAAGAACTGAAAATACCAGTTTATTTTGTTAAAGGTACTAATATGTTTGATTTAAAAAGAAAACCAATAGCTGAGCACGCTTCTTTATTTGGTCAAAGAATGTATCAAGTAGATTTAGAAGACAAACAACTAATATTAAGATATGCTGCTTGTTTTCAACAATTTTCGATGATTAAAGATTGGAATATTAGTTATAAACACTTGCCCTTTGGAGCTTTTGAAATAGCTGATAGCTATAGGTTTGAACAATCTGGTGAACTATTGTTAAGCTTTAGAACAAGAAAATTAACAATGCCTGATTTACATGTTTTTTGTAAAGATTTAGAGGAAGCTAAAAACGTATTTGTAGAAATGCATGAAAAAATTCATAAAGAAATGGAAAAATTAGGAAGAAAATATATTTCTCTTTATAACTTAACATCTGAAAATTTTTTGAAAGAAAATATGGATTTTTTCAAGAAATTATTGGAAAAAGAAAATACTGATGTTTTGATTTGTTTATATGAAAGTAATGCCAACTATTACTGGATTCTGAATATAGAATATCATATAATAGATGAATTGGGAAGAGCGAGAGAAATAGGAACTATTCAAATAGATGTTGGTAATGCAGAAAGGTTTGACATAAAATATATTGATAAGAATGGTGAAATAAAAAGACCTATAATACTACACTCTGCTATTATTGGCTCTATAGAAAGATTTTTATATACTATTTTTGATAATTTAACAAAAGAAAAAAATCCTAAGCTACCTTTATGGTTATCGCCAATACAAATAAGAATTTTACCTGTTTCTGAAAAGTATTTGGAAGATGCCATTAATCTAGCAAAAAAAATAAAAGAAAATGAAATTAGAGTAGATATTGATGATAGAAATGAAAGTGTTGAAAGAAAAATAAGAGATGCTGAAATTAGCTTAATTAACTATATTGTTGTTTTTTGTGAAAGGGAAAAAACAAAAAACATACTAAGTGTTAGAAAAAAAGGTGAAAAAATTGTTGAAATGAGCTTGGAAGAACTAATAAAAGAAATCGAAAATGAAACAAAAGACTATCCGTTTCTAGAAATAAATCTTCCTCTATTACTCTCTAAAAGACCAATTTTTAATGTTTAAGATAATACTGAACAAATCAGCTATATTTATACCAAAAATTTTATCTATAGTAATAACTGATATACATATAGGAATAGAAAAAGAATATGGAATAAATATTGTTGCAAATATTAACAAAATGGTTGAAAATATATTAGAAATAAAAAATAGTACAAAAGCCGAGAATTTAATAATTCTTGGAGATGTTAAACACGAAATACTAAAAAAAGAAAAATATATAAATTATTTTTTTGATAAAATAGAAAACTCTTTTGATAAAATAATTGTTTGTAAAGGAAATCATGATGCTTTAATAGAGAAACATATAAAATTTAAAAACATAAAGATAAAAGGAGCTAGAGGATTTGTAATAAAAAATATTGGTTTTTTTCATGGACATGCTAACCCTTCAATTTCCGTAAAAAAATGTAGGAAAATATTTCTTGGGCATTTTCAACCTGCTATAAAAATTGGTGAAAAAATAGAGAAGTGTTTTTTGATATCTAGAAAATTTGTTATACTACCATCTTTTAATCCTATAACTGGTTATTTTAATGTTAGAGAAGTAAATCTTCCATCTTTTATGAAAAAAACAAAGTTAAAATTTAAAATATATTTACTAAATGGAACTTTATTGGAGGAAGACCTTTATTTATAAATTTATTACACTGTAATAATTTATGAACTTATTATGTAAAGAGTTTTCTGAAAAAATTTTGCCAGCAATTAGAAAATATATGGTAAAAAAATTAAGAAATTTTCTAACTCAACAAAAAATTGCAAAAAATCTAGGTATTTCACAATCTCTTGTATCTTTATATTTAAACGAAAAAAGAGGTTCTGGAATAAGAATAAAAAAGTGCATGAAAAAAGAACTTGATAAACTTTGTATGAACATTGTAAAAGGAAATATGAAAAAAGAAGATATTTATAAAAAACTTTTGAAAATAACTAAAAACTATTATAAAAACAAAAAACTAATAGCCCCTTGTTTAAAATGAAATACAAATATCTTATAAAAGGATTTCCTTCTGAAAAAATAGTTGAAGAAATTTCCAAAATAAAAAACGAGCCAAATTTTGTAAAAAAATTTAGATTAAAAGGTCTTAAAACCTTTTTTTCAAAACCTATCCCCAAATGGGGACCCGATTTGAGTAAAATAGATTTTAATATAACTTATTATGCAAAACCTGAAATAGATATAGCTAGTGATTGGGAAAAACTGCCAAAAAAAATTAGAAAAATATATGAAGAATTGAAAATTCCTGAAATAGAAAAAAGGTATTTAGGTGGTATAGAAGCTCAATTTGATAGCGAAATAATACTAAAAAAAGTTAGAGAAGAACTTAAAAAAGAAGGAATAATTTTTACTTATCCTGATGATGCACTTAAAAATTATCCAAATATATTTAAAAAATGGTTGGGAAAAATTGTTCCTCCTAGTGATAATAAGTTTGCAGCTTTAAATACAGCCTTTTTTAGTGGTGGTTCCTTTATTTATGTACCTCCATACAAAAAAGTTCCTCTTCCTTTACAAACATTTTTTAGAATGAATGTAGAAAAAATTGGTCAATTTGAAAGAACATTGATAATAGCTGATGTTGGTAGTGAATTAACTTATATAGAAGGATGTAGTGCACCCACATATTCAAAACATTCTTTACATTCAGCTGTAGTAGAAATTGTTGCCCTAAAGAATTCAAAAGTTAGATATATAACCTTGCAAAATTGGAGCAAAAATGTTTATAATTTAGTTACAAAAAGAGCCTTTGTCTATGAAAATGCAAGAATAGAATGGGTAGATGCAAATATAGGAAGTAAAGTTACTATGAAATACCCTAGTGTTTATTTAATTGGAAAAAATTCTAGCGCAGAGTTTTTAAGCGTAACATATGCTGGAAAAGACCAAATACAAGATACTGGCGCCAAAGTTATTCATTTAGCCAAAAACACTAAATCAACTATAATAGCAAAATCTGTTTCGCAAAATGGAGGAGAAACTACTTATAGAGGTTTAGTAAAAATAGGTAAAAGTGCAGATTTTTCAAAAGCATTTGTAAAATGTAACTCTTTGATATTAGATGAAATGTCTAAAAGTAATAGTATTCCTTATTCAGATATAAGAAACAATTCATCAACTTTCATACATGAAACTTTTACAGGAAAAATTAGTGAAGATAAATTATTTTACTTAATGTCAAGAGGAATTGATGAAGACAAAGCTATTTGTTTATTAGTAACAGGTTTCTTTAACGATTTCATAAAACAAATTCCGCTAGAACATTCGGTAGAATTTAAAAGATTAATAGAATTGGAAATATCGGAAAATATATGAAATGAAGTTTAAAGAAAGTGAAATTTTCAAATATAATGATTTGTTTTATGATTTTAATGAAAAAGAATATATAAAAAATATTGAAAAAATTGATGCAAAAAAAATTGAATTAGATTTTGAAAACTATATAATAATATCTAATAATAAAATAGAAAATTTCTCAAATTTACCAACTACAAAAAAATCAATAAAACTAAGTAACTATAAAGAATTTCTTAGAATTTTTTTTAATCCATCTTCAATAGATAAAAGTAGTTTGGACATATTTTTTTCAAACTCAAACAATAAAACTTTTATTTATTTGATAGACCTTATAGAAAAAAAATCGTTCCAAAAATTAAACATTAATATGTTTTTCAAAAATTCAAATATTGATGTTTTTTTCTTTTCTTTTTCAAACAAAAATAGAATAAGATTTGCAAACATTAGAAACATAATAGAAAACAGTAATGTAAATTTTGATTTATCTATTTTTGATAGTATGTTAAAAATAAGATTAGATAATTTACTTAAAACAAAACATTCTTCAATAAATTTAAAAAACATTTGTCTTTGCAAAAACAGTAACAAAATAGATTTCTTCTCAAACTTCAACAACTTAAAACCAAGCACATCATCAAAAATTTATTTTAGAGGCATTTTATATAATGAATCAAAAGTTATAGTAAAGAGTTTAATGAAAATCGGTAAAGATTCTATAGATTCTGAAGCGTTCGCCTCTTTAAATACATTACACGTAACAAAAGATTCTTCTTCACAACTCTTACCAATACTAATAATAAAAAACAATAAAGTGAAGGCATGTCATAATAGTAGTTGTAGCTATTTAGATGATGAAAAGCTTTTTTATCTTACATCAAGAGGAATTAACGAAAACGAGGCAAAAAACTTAATTACAAAAGGTTTTCTTGGATCCTTAATAAAAAAGACAAGTGATAAAAGCTTTATGGATTTGAACTTTAAAATAATTGAGAAGGTTTTAAAGAATGAAAAAATAGTAATAAAAGATCTGTTATATTAATTTTCTTTATTTAATATAATATATATGCCAATGATAACTACTGGATATATAAAAACTACTGGTTTTGGTGTGAAAATAAGAAAAAGTTTATTCGCAGCTAGAAAAACAAGTTTTCCTCATATACCGAATGAAAAAGTAGCACAAGTAGTGGGAGAATTGAATCAAAAAGTTTTTGAAAAATTACAACAATTATCCGTAGGTAGAGATGATGTGTTAAAAATACAATTTGACTATAAAATAGAGGGAGATAATTTAATAATAGATTATAATACATTATCTATCCAAGTTTTTAAACCAATACAAGAAAGAATACAAAAAATATTTGATAGTCCTGAGGAAAAGAGAATAATAGAAAAAATAATTACAGATTTAAGAAAATATACAGAAGAAATGGTAAAAATATCTAGAGAAATGTCTCAACTGCTTAACGAAATAAAAGAAGTATACGAGTTACAAACTTCAAAAAGTTAAGCTTTTTCAAACTCAGAAATAATCTCAGAAAAGCTTCTACTAGTATTTATACTCTTTAAAGATTTCTCTTTTACTTTAATCAAAATAGGAAATCTGACTACTTCTCCGCAAACAAATGCTTCTCCTATTGATAAAGAGGTTAAAGAGTTTAGCTCTTCATTAGTTAATTGTTCAACACTTCTTCCAATATAATCTATATCATACGGATTACTTAAATGCATTATTATTTTTGTATCGCATTGACTTAAAGCTGTTTTACTTAACTGTATTGGTCTTTGTGATATCAAAACTAATCCAATAGCAAATTTTCTTCCTTCTCTAGCAATAGTCTCTATTATGCCCTTAGATAAAGCTCTAAACTTATCTTCGATCTCTGGAGCAAATTGGTGACCTTCTTCTATAAAAATTATAGTTGGCGGTATTTTTTTCTCAATTATTAAATTAAATAAATTTCTTAAAAGCAAAGAAACAAAAGTTTGTTTCTTCCTCAAACTAATTGTTTGTGAAATATCAAAGTTTATAATCTTGTTTGGTTTTATTTCATCCTCCAATAATGGAAAAGAAACCTTACTAAAAAGATTAAGAGAATCTAGCATTTCTAAGGAAGAAAGCATAGGTGCTTTAACATTTTCGTTTATTTTACTTCTTTCTACTTCCAATATTATATCTTTAAAATCAAAAACCTTTTTCTTTTCCTTCAAATTTTTTATAACTTTTCTCAACTCTCTTTTACCGATCTCTGTCAATTCTGGTAAAACTTCACCAATTCTCTCTTCAGTTAGTTCATAGGCAGCGAACCTTACTTCCTCTATGGAAAAATTCTTGAATTTTTGAGGAAAATAATCCTGAAAATACGTATATTCACCATGTGTATCTATTATTACAACAGCTGGTAATTTATTTTCCATCTTTAAAAACTCTTCTAGTATAACTTGTACAGTGTAACTTTTTCCATAACCAGATTGAGCAATTATTGCACAATGTTTTCTAAACAATTTGTCTATGTTTAGTTTAATTTCCATTCCATTAAACTTTAAACAACCAATAGAAATACCTTTTTCATCTAAACCTAGAACAGTAGTTATATCTTCTTTATTTAGTTCATTAACAGTAGAGCCAGCTTTAATCACATTATCAATCCCTTTTATATGACCATTCTCCAAAGAGCAAATGTTTATAGCTTTAGCTAGAGTAACATCCCATTTATCTACTGGTAAAAAATCTTTCATTTCTCTACCAGTATCAAAAAATTCTTTTAACGAAAAAATGTTTGAGTAATATTTATTAGTGTTAACTATTTCTACAACTTTTGCTACAACATTATCTACTTTAACAAAAGTGCCCACATTTATGGAACTACTTGTTATAAACCAAAATTCTTTTGTATTCGGGGTATTTTCAAAAGATATTACTTTTCCTATCACAATAAATTCAGTTTTAATATTCCGTTATTAGCATAAAAAGAAGTATTTATGAAGGGTATTCCTGCTATTGTTTGTAATGGTAAAGATAAGTGAGAATGTGCATAAAAAACTATATTAGGTTTGTTTTCAATTATTATTTTTTCATATGCTTCTGAACTTAAAAATTTACTTTTACTTCTTTCTTCTCCTATTAATAATTTTGGACTTGGAACATAATGAATTAATAAAATAGTTTGATAATTTTTTCTAGAAGATTTTAATTTTTCTTTAACAAATTTAACTCTTTTTAAGTGCAAACTTTCATCAAATTTTTTATCAGAACTACCAGTAGTTCCTATGAAAAGATATTTATAAAAAACAGATGAACTATCATCTAAAAATTTTATTTTTTTACAAGAATTTTTTATCTCTTCTTTATTTTTTTCAATATTTCCGAAAATTCCTATAATGTTTTTCGAAACATTTTTTATATAATCATAAACTTCTAAATAATCAAAAGTTGAATTTGCCAGATCTCCTAGTATTAAAAAGAGATCTATTTTTTCTTCTATTTTATTCAAACTTTCCAAAAACTCCTTTTTATTATTTGGATAATGTAAACAACCTAAAGCCAAAATTTTCATATAAACTCTATTTCAGGTAAGGTTTCTTTTATTCTGTTAACTTTTATAAACTTAACATTACTATTTAATTCTATAACACTTTTAACACCACAATAACTCATTGCACTTTTTAAACCATTTACTAACTGGGTTAAAACATCTTTAACGGAACCTTTGTACGGAACAATTGCTTCTAATCCTTCTGGTGTATAATCTAGAGTTTCATTAATTTGAATGCCCTCAACGAATTTTTTCTCAATATTTGATAGAGAAGATGCCATTCCTTTATAGAATTTATATTTTTTTCCATTCCTTACTATCAAAACTCCAGGACTTTCGTCTGTACCAGCTAATAAACTACCTATCATAACAGAACTTGCTCCAGCAACGAGAGCTTTAGCAATATCGCCAGAATTTTTTATACCTCCATCAGAAATTATTGGAATATTCTCTTTTCTAGCAACTTTACTGCATTTCATTATAGCTGTTATTTGTGGCACGCCACAACCAGTAACAATTCTTGTAATACATATACTTCCACTACCGATACCTACTTTTACTGCATCTACTCCAGCATTTATTAAATCCGATGTACCTTCTTCCGTGGCAACATTACCTGCTATTAAACAAAGTTTATCACCAAATTCTCTTCTTATTTCCTTAATAGTTTTTATAACTAAATCCGAATGAGCATGTGCTACATCTAACACAATAACATCTGTCTCACAGTCTATTAACGCTCTAGTTCTTTCCAACCAATCCTTTACTCCAATAGCTGCTCCGACCATTAATCTTCCTTTTTTATCTTTCGTTGCATTTGATCTTTCCTTTAAACTAATTAAATCCTTTAGTGTTATTAATCCCTTAATAAAACCTCTATCATCTATTAATGGAAGTTTTTCTATTTTATATTTTTTAAAAATTTTCATAGCTTCATCTATTGTTATACCATATTTAGCAAAAATTAAATCTTCTCTGCTCGTCATAACATCACAAACTCTTTCACTATCATCTGCCAATAAAACATCTCTTTTTGTAATAATTCCGATTAATTTACCATTTTCTTCAATAAGCAATCCATTAACATTTAGTCTCTTCATTTCTTCTTTAACCTCTTTAATAGTTTTATCTTTCTTTATAGTATAAGGATCTTCTATGACAATGTTTTCAGCTCTTTTTACTCTTTTAACTTCCTCTACTTGTTTTTCAATTGACATAAATCTATGAATTATACCAATACCTCCCTCTCTTGCCATTGCTATAGCCATTTTATGTTCTGTTACATTAATCATATTAGAAGAAATTATTGGGATTTTAATAACTATATCTTTAGCTAAAATAGTTGAAACATCTGTTTCTTTTCTACTCTCTACTATAGATTTTCTTGGAATTATTAAAATATCATCGAAACCTAAACCT
>JANXEB010000049.1 GCA_025058985.1 Candidatus Aenigmatarchaeota archaeon | reverse complement strand
TGGCATCATCTTTTCTAATCTTGAAAGCTCTTTCTGAGCAGTTTCTTCTACTTCCTTTGGCATTTTGGCTTGTTTTATTTTTTCTTTAAGTTCCTCTATTTCCTTTGCAAAATCATCTTTTTGACGAAGCTCTTTTTGAATAGCTTTCATCTGTTCTGTGAGATAGTATTCTTTTTGTGCTTTTTCTATCTGCTGTCTTACTCTTGAATGTACCCGCTCTTCAATTTTTATGATTTCTTTCTCAGCGATAATATGCTTTATAGTTTCTTCAAGAAGTTGTCTTAAATCAGTAATTTCAAGTAATTTTTGTTTATCCTGTAGTTTAAGGTTTAGATAGGAAGTTATAGTATAGGCTAATTTTAAAGGCTCATAAATATTTTCTATAGAAACTCCTATCTCTACAGGAAGCTTACGATTGCTTTTTACATATTCTTTGAATTCTTCTTTTACTTGCCTCATTAATGCTTCAATTTCTATATTTTCTTGTTCATTTAAGTCTTTTTCTTTTATTATGTTGTATTTTACTTCAATATAACCCTTTGATATATATGCATATTCCACAATCTGGACTCTATATAACCCTTCTATTAAAATTCTTAATGAACCATCAGGCATTTTTAAAGATTGTAAAATTTTTGCTAAAGTACCTACAGGATATATATCTTGAAAAGAGGGTCGTTCTATATCAGGTTTTTTTTGGCTACTTACCACTATAAATTTATCAGGGGTTTTTAATGCTTCTTCTGCAGCTAAAGTGGAAATTTGTCTACCCAAATTAAGAGGTACAACGCTATATGGTAGAATAACCGTGTCTCTTAGGGGAATAAATGGTAGTTGGTTTTGTTGTTGTGTTTGTTGTTCTGTTGTCATGTTTAAGCAGATTTTAGTTCAGAGTTTGTCTTAAATATATAAATTGGTTTTTGTTCATTTTTTACTACTTGGGCATTTATTATACATTTTTCTACTTGTCTGTTTTCTGATAATTCAAATATAACATTTGTTAAAATATTTTCAAGTATTGTCTTTAAGCCACGTGCTCCAGTATTTTGTAGTTTTGATAAGTGAGCGATTTCTGAGATAGCGTCTTCTGTAAATTCAAGTTCTATTCCTTCAAGTTCAAATAGTTTTTTATATTGTTTTATTAAAGAATTCTTTGGTTTAGTTAAAACTTCTTTCAATTGTTGTTCAGTGAGTTCCTGAGTAAAAGCTACTACAGGTAATCTTCCTACAAGCTCAGGTATTAGTCCATATTTTATTAAATCTTGTGGCTGGATATACCTCCACCATTCAATCTCTTCGTTTTTGTGATTTTGTTGTAAAAAACCAATATTTTTTTTATTAATTCTTTCCTTTACTATTCTATCTAAACCCTCAAAAGCACCTCCGCATATAAATAAGATGTTTTTTGTATTTACTTGAATGAACTCCTGATATGGGTGTTTTCTACCACCTTGGGGTGGGACATTTGCAATTGTTCCTTCTAAAATTTTAAGTAATGCTTGCTGGACGCCCTCTCCTGATACATCTCTTGTGATGGAGGGAGAATCACTTTTTCTTGAAAGTTTGTCTATTTCATCTATATAAACAATTCCAATTTCAGCTAATCCTACATCATAATTAGCTGCTTGTAGAAGTCTCAAAAGAATATTTTC
>JANXEB010000012.1 GCA_025058985.1 Candidatus Aenigmatarchaeota archaeon | reverse complement strand
GAGGGACTAAACTTACTAAAGAAGATATAAAGAATATCTCTAATATCGTAATAGATGAGTTAAAAAATTGGGGATATATAAAAGAAGTTGAAGTAATATCTCCTACTTGGATAGAAGTTGCTTATACTTGGGAATGGCCTGATTCTAAATTGAAGGAAGAAGTATTGAGTTTTTTGAAAAATAATAATGTTTATTCTATTGGACGATATGGCAAATGGAGATTTCAAGGTATTGCTGAATCTATAAAGGATGGATTAAGTGTAGAAGTATGAATGGCAGAGATATAAAAAATAATGAGACTGTTTGTGCTGTAGTTGTTACATATAATCGTAAAAATTTACTTTTAGAATGTTTAGAGGCCATTAAAAAACAAACAAGACCGGTAGATGCAATTTATTTAATAGACAATGCATCTACTGACGGTACCCCTGAACTTCTAAAAGAAAAAGGATATATTTCAGAATTACCGCCAATAGAGTTGTCTGAACCTTGGGAAAAAGAATTTGAGATTAAGAACTACACAGATGGTAATGTAATTAAATTTCACTATGTACGAATGAACGAAAATACAGGTGGTGCTGGAGGTTTTTATGAAGGTTTAAAAAGAGCATATGAAAAAGGTTATGACTGGTTTTGGCTTATGGATGATGATTGTGAACCAATTTATAATGGTTTAGCAAATCAAATTGCATACAGAAATATAGCTTTATGTATTCATCCTTCTAAAATGTATGCCGATGGTAAAATATTTATTTGGGAAGGATTGTTAGATGAGAGAACGGGTTATGTTTTTCACTATAAGGGCAAAGAAGATTTTAGAGAAACAAAATCTTGGACGAATGTGAATTTTGGGTGTTTTGAGGGTATGTTAATTCATAGAAGTGTAGTTGAAAAAATAGGTTTTCCTAAAAAAGAGTTTTTCTTATACGGAGATGATACTTACTATGGATATTTAGCTTCCAAGTTTACTCAGAATATTTATATAAGAGAATTTTGTATTATAAAAAAGAAATATTCTACAAATAATTTGCAAAATTCTCTAAATGTGTATTTATTTTCTAGAAACATAATTGGTTTTCTTTCTAGAAAAATAGCAAAAAATAAAAATTGGAATTTACTGTTTACTATTTTTTTACTTCTTTTGTTTAGTTGGAGATATATAATTAGATTTAAATTTAAATTGTTATACTGGTTATGGAAAGGGTACTTAGATGGTCGATGTGAAAGGTGGGGAAAAGAGAAAATTTTAGTTAAAAAATTTAGTAAAATATAATTTGATTGATTACAGTTAAATGTCTTTAGATATTT
The DNA here is from genome assembly GCA_025058985.1 of Candidatus Aenigmatarchaeota archaeon. Classification (GTDB taxonomy): domain Archaea; phylum Aenigmatarchaeota; class Aenigmatarchaeia; order CG10238-14; family SpSt-28; genus JANXEB01. Next base: position 599 of record JANXEB010000012.1, on the reverse strand, counting down.
TTAATGAAAGATGTATATTCTCTAATAAAGTGAAAATTTTAAATAAAAAATCTAATTACAATGAGTATAGGAAGAAAATTGCACAAAATGCGTTTGAGTTGGTGAAAAAGAATTTTAGTTTAGAAAAAATGTTTTTAAACTACGAAAAAACTTATAATTTAGCCTTAGAGATATTTTAATAAAAAATGAAAATATTAGAAATACACAATTTTATAAGACCTTATATTGATGGAGGAGCTAGTATTTCAGTTGAAAAGATGACAAGAAGTTTGTCTGAAAATAAAGAAGTAGAAGTGGTTTTGGTAACCACTTATGATAAGTTTAAAACATCTATAGAAAAATATAAAAATTTAAAGATATATAAGATTTACCCATTAAATTTATATTTTGGTTTTCCACCAAAGAAAAAAATTAATAAGTTTTTTAAAATTTTATGGTGGATTATAAATCTTTGGAATCCTTTTGTATTTTTTCAAATAAGAAAAATCTTGAAAATAGAAAAACCAACTATAGTTCATGTACATGCTTTATATTCATTATCTTTTTCAGTAATTTCAGCTGTAAAAAGTTTAAAGATTCCAGTAATTTATACCGATCAT
>JANXEB010000008.1 GCA_025058985.1 Candidatus Aenigmatarchaeota archaeon | reverse complement strand
GAGGGACTAAACTTACTAAAGAAGATATAAAGAATATCTCTAATATCGTAATAGATGAGTTAAAAAATTGGGGATATATAAAAGAAGTTGAAGTAATATCTCCTACTTGGATAGAAGTTGCTTATACTTGGGAATGGCCTGGTTCCAGGTTAAAGGAGGAAGTATTGATTTTTTTGAAGAATAATAATATTAATTCTGTTGGTCGTTATGGAAAATGGAAGTTTCAAGGTATTGCTGAATCTATAAGGGATGGATTAAGTGTAATATAATTAGGAGTTAACTTAGAAAATGAGAAAAAAAATAGTTTTGATTACAGTTGAAGGTGGATTAGATCTTAATAAGGGAGGCCCCACAAAGGTAATATTTGAACTTATAAAAGCAAGTTTAAAAAATTCCTCTAGGAAGTATGATTATATAGGAATATTTTCAAGAAGATTCATAGAGATATCTGATGAGAAAAATTATAATTATCAATTTATTTTTGATGAATCCATTCAGAATAAAAGAGTATCTGCAATTAGAAAATTTTTAAGAAATATACAAGAGTTATATTTAATAGTAAGCAGTATTAGGTTTTTAATAAACTTTTATAGAAATTGCTTTAAAAAAAGAAAAGAAATTGTTTTAGTTAATGCACATGATGTAACAGCTGGTTTTTTATATCTCATTTTTTTCAAAAAAATATTTAAGAAACCTTTAATTTTAAGTATACATTCAAAAGGAAGTTGGTCGAAAAGAGAATGTAAAGTAAGTTGGTTTTTTAAGAAACTTCTACTTCTAATAGAAAAAACTGCTATAAAAAAGGCAGACTTAGTTACTACTCCCAGTTATGGTGCTTTTATGCATCTAAATGAGGATTTAAAACTAGTTGATATAAATAAAAAACTTAAAGTTATTCATAATGGCATAGAGGTAGAAGCTAATTACTCAATAGAAATTAAAGATATAGATATTAGATTTGAACAACTAATAAGACAAAATAAAAAAATTATGTTGTCTGTGCCATCTGCATTGGTAAAGGAAAAAGGAGTTGATATTTTATTTAAAGCTTATGATTCATTATGTGAAGACATTAAGAGGGAGCTGAAGTTAGTTATAGTTGGTGATGGTCCTGAAAAAGGAAATTTTGAAAATTTAATTAGGAAAAATAAAATAATAATTTTCCCCAAATTACCAAGAAAAATAATTTTATACTTTATGGCAAATTCTACTTTTTTTGTATTACCTCATAGAATATCGATTTTTGATTATGTTTTGTTAGAAGCAATGGTTATGAGGTTGGCTATTATTACTACTCCAGTAGGTGGTAATTTAGAGATTTTTACCGAAAAAGATACAGTAGTTTTTGTACCCCCGAATGATGTTAAAATTTTAGCTGAGAAAATAATTTTCCTTCTTAATAACGATGAATATAGGAAGAAGATTGCGCAAAATGCGTTTGAATTGGTGAAAAAGAATTTTAGTTTGGAAAGAATGTTTTTTAACTACGAAAAAACTTATAATTTAGCCTTGAGATATTTTAATAAAAAATGAAAATATTAGAAATACACAATTTTATAAGACCTTATATTGATGGAGGAGCTAGTATTTCAGTTGAAAAGGTGGCAAGAAGTTTGTCTGAAAATAAGGAAGTAGAAGTGGTTTTGATAACCACTTATGATAAGTTTAAAACATCTATAGAAAAATATAAAAATTTAAAGATATATAAGATTTATCCATTAAATTTATATTTTGGTTTTCCACCAAAGAAAAAAATTAATAAGTTTTTTAAAATTTTATGGTGGATTATAAATCTTTGGAACCCTTTTGTATTTTTTCAAATAAGAAAAATCTTGAAAATAGAAAAACCAACTATAGTTCATGTACATGCTTTATATTCATTATCTTTTTCAGTAATTTCAGCTGTAAAAAGTTTAAAGATTCCAGTAATTTATACCGATCAT
>JANXEB010000001.1 GCA_025058985.1 Candidatus Aenigmatarchaeota archaeon | reverse complement strand
AATAAAGGATAATATAGTTACAATAAACAAAAGGTTCATTCATATGGAAGTATGTAACTTAATAATTCCAAAAATTGGAGATAGTGTTGAAAAATGTAGAGAATTGGCTGAATTTTTGGTTGATTTAAATCCAAATATACCTTTACATCTATTACAATTTTATCCAGATGAAAGTTTTCCAGACTTAGAAGCTACTCCATTGTCAACCCTGGAGAGGTGTGCTGAAGAAGCTATTAGAGCAGGTTTAAGATACGTTTATTTAAGTAATGTTCCAGAAAATAGATTTTTGAATACATATTGCTACAACTGTCAAGAAACTTTGATAAAGAGAACTCTTTTTGAAACTTTGGAAAATGTTGTAAAAGAAAACAGATGTCCTTTTTGTGGATTTAAAATAAAATTAATTGTATGACGAAAAAACTATCTTTCTTATTAATCTTATTGTTTTTCAGCTTTGGTTTTTCTAACTTATCAAAATTCTATGTGAAAATCGACTATTTTCAGGAAAAAACAGTTTCTGATTTTTTAATTTGTTTTAAGAATGAAACCATTAATTATTTAAAAATGCCAATCTACGAAAAATATACTAGTTTTAACTATTCTACTTCTGGAAAATACATAAAATGTTATGAAAGCAAAAATTTGGTAGAGTGCAATTTTGAGCTAACAAAAGAAAAAAAGTGTATAACTCTTTTGTTCTTGAGTAAGGTTGATAAAGAGAAAGTTAGAGAAAATATATTTATTCTTTCTCATAGTTTAAACATTCCGTATAAATCTGATGAAATTTCTATAACAGCAGTATTGCCAGAAGGTGCTATAATAGCAAATGTTGAAAATCCGGTTTTTCCTTCTAAGTACTATTTATCCATGGATCCCCTTGGTAGAAGAATTGTTGTTAATTGGAGATTAAATGATGCTGGTGAAATAGATTTTTTAACAAAAGTGTATATTGAAATGTTGGAAAACAAAAAAACTGATTTTGCTCAAGCTATTTATTTTGTTTTACCACTGATAATTGCTTTAGCAATACTACTATACCTAAAATTAGTTAGGGAAAAAACAGTAATAAGCATTCTTAACGAGAATGAAAAAAAAATTGTTGAACTATTAAAAAAGAAGAAGAAAATTATTCAGAAAGATTTAGTTCAATATCTGGATTTATCAAAAGCAAAAATCAGTAGAATAGTTAAGGAAATGGAAAAAAGGGGAATAATAGAAATAGAAAGAAGGGGAAGAAACAATATTTTAAAACTTAAAGTAGCTTAATATTTTATCGAAAACACTAGACTTTATCCTGTATTCTAAACCGGCTAAATCGTAACCAATTTTTATAAATTCTCTAGAAGCTGGTGAAAATGGGTTTATTTTAACAACTGGTAATTTATTTGTAATGCTTTTTGGTACATTTTTATCTTCTGGAACAAAAAATATCTTTTCAAAATCTAGCATTTCAGAAACTTTTCTTCTTGCTAACTCATATTTACTGCTTTTGATCCTATTTACAACAACACAATCTATTTCCACGCCAAAATCTCTACAAAGTTTTAAAGATTTCAAGGCATTTACTATACTTGGTAAATCTGGATTTGTTACCACTATAGCCTCATTTACAGAATTTATAACATTTTTTACTTCTCTTCCCAACCCAGCTGGACAATCTAGTAGTATGAAATCATAACTACCCGTTAATTCACTCAAAACATTTTTTATCCTATCAAAACTAGTTAAAGAGGATAGAGTTAAAGATCCTGGTAACAAATCAAAATTTAAATGGGTGGGAACAATAGCTTTCTCTACTTTAATAGAATTTTTTAAAACATCCACGATATTGAACTTAGTAAAATATATTCCGGAATGTAAAGATAAATCTGGTGTTGAAAAGTTTGCATCTACTGCTAATGTTTTTTGTTCCAACATATTCGCTAAAACATATGATAAATTTGAAGTTAGTGTTGTTTTTCCAACACCACCTTTACCGGAAAGTATTGCTATTTTTCTCGTCGGCATTTTTAAATTATTTCTTTAGCTTTTAAATAAATCAATAACAATATTGTCAACACAACGATTAAAACTACAACAAGCCATTTTCTAAGTCTTTTCTTTATCACTGTTGTTTTTAATTT
>JANXEB010000100.1 GCA_025058985.1 Candidatus Aenigmatarchaeota archaeon | reverse complement strand
CTTCAAATCCCTTTTTGGTTAAGAAGTAACCTGCAGCAAGACCAGAAAGCCCAGCACCAAGAATTATAACTTTCATATTTCACCTTTAAATCTTAATGAAATAATTATATTTTTATGAATTTAAAAGTACTAAGTATTTTTGTTGGTATAATTCTTTTGGTTCTAATTCTTTACTTCTCTGGGTTTGAAGAAGTAATTTCAACAATTTTAAACTCAAACCCAACTTTTATTTTTCTTGCTCTTTTAGCTTTTATTTTTTCTGTTTTTCTAAAATCTCTAAGATGGAGTATTTTTTTAAAATCAATTAAAATAAATGTGCCTTTTTCTCATGCATTTTATAGTTTTAATTCTGCTATGTTTTTAGGAAATTTAGTTCCTTTTAAAGCTTTAGAACCGATAAGAGGTTATTTTCTGAAAGTAAAGTTTGGTTATTCTTTTTCTAAAACAATCCCTTTAGTTTTGACAGAAAGAGCTTTAGACGTTTTTGTTTATATATTATTTTCTTTGATAACTTTACAAGCTCTTGTAAATTTTTTGCCTTCTCACATTACTTTTTTTGCTTTCCTTGGGATGTTAATTTTCTTTCTAATTTCGCTTTCTGTTCTATTAATTTTAAACAGTAAAAAGTTAACTTTAAAATTTTTCAAATTTCTTTCTAAATTACCAATAATCAAAAGGTTTAGGAAAAAAGTAGAAAAAATAGCAGTAAATTTTTCTCTAGGTTTTAATCAACTTAAAAGATCAAAACTTCACTTCCAAATTCTTTTTTTTACCTTTCTAATTTGGATTACTGAAGGGACAATTTTCTTGTTGTCAGCTAAGGCAGTTAGTTTAAATTTACCGTTCTCTCTTTTTGCTTTACCTTTACTTTCGATTTTGCTAGGAGTTTTGACCTTAATTCCTGGTGGTTTAGGCTCAATAGAAGCCATAATGGTTTTGCTCTTATCTTCCTTAGGTTTTCCTATACCACAAGCAACTTCAGCAGTTTTAATTTATAGATTTTTTGTTCATCTTTGTGAAAACTCTATAGGAGCAATAATTATTACTCAAGTTTATAGTTTCGATATTGTTAAGAAAATGATAAAAATTTAAAATAAAGAGTGGCGTTTAGTTGAGCCTAATTTTTTCACAAACCTTTTCTTGTGTTAGGCAAACTATGTTACAATTCTCTTTCGGATTCTGGTTAAAATATTTGTAACTATAGATTTCTATCCCGTCAATACTTTTTTCGAGAGTTATAGCGTTGATTTCTCTAAGTCTTGAGATATAAGAGTTATTTTTATCTTCATTATCATATATAACCCACTTAACTCCAGTTTCGTATAAAGTTTTGTTTATATCAAAATCTCCAGCACAAGGTCTTAATATTTTTATAAATCTTCCTTGACTTGCAAGATAAAACATGGTTTCCGAAGGCAAAGCTCTACTTGTTTCTGAAGCAAAATAAGTTGGGTAAGGATTTGAAATGATAAAATCAGAAATTTCTTTTCCATAAGTTTTACCAGAATGAAAAGAAAAAATTGGTTTACCATACAAATTTTTCTTTAAATAAGTAAAGTTAAAGAATGAAAAAAAGTTGAGGAACAAAAGAAAGCAAACTATTAAAGTTTTAAAATATTTATTAATCTTACAGTCAATTATTTGTTTTGAAGTTATTAAACAAAGTGGAAAAATAGAAACGAAGAAAAATCTAGGATCTTTATTTGGTATAAGAGTAAGGAAGACGTAAGTTAGAACTATCCAAATTGTAAGTAATTTCCAATATCTTTTCCTGTTTTTAATGTAACTTCCAATCGAGTAAAGAACTAACAAGGAAAAAGGAAATACAAAGTAATAAGTATTTAAAAAATTAGAATAAACTATCCAACCTTCTATACTGTTTGCTTGTGGTATAGTTTTGGTTGCAGGTAGAAGCGTTCCTCTTTCTGAGATAAAAACTAATAAAAATACACCGATTTTACTCGTCAATATAATATAAGGAAGTAAAAACAATCCCGAAATGAAAAAAGAGAATAAAACTTTTTTTATTTCTTGTCTCTTTTCAAAATAAGTGTAAATAAAAATGATAGGAAATATAAAAAGTGCGAACCATTTCACGAGGAAACATATACCATTAACCAACCCTGCAAGCATGTAGTATTTTTTATTGTTTTTTTCTAAAGCAATAAGATAAATAAAAATAGCCAGTGTAAAGAAAAAGGCTACAGGCAAATCAGAA
>JANXEB010000089.1 GCA_025058985.1 Candidatus Aenigmatarchaeota archaeon | reverse complement strand
TTCGTACGAATTAAAAAACATTTAAAAGTCGATGAAATTTTAAACTATATATCTAGAGCAAATAGTTCGTACGAAGATGAAAAAATCAGAGTTTTTTTGAAAAAACAATATGAGTTATATAATGAATTTAAATGGAGTATTTATTTAAGAGCACCTCCAATATATTTTAAATTAATTAAAAATTCTAAACTCACACCACTAAAAAATGTTGCAGAAATAAATTACCCACTTAAAAAAGGTCATCTTGACTTTTTTATTTTATCAAAAGAAAAAATAAGAGAATGGGGGATAGAAAAAGAATATCTTCACCCAATTGTTACGAGTCCAAAAAATATAAAATCAGCAGAATTATTAGAAAACGATGTGGAAGATTTCATCCTATTGGTTAATGAACCAAAATCTAAATTGAAAGGAAAAAATATATTAAGTTATATTGAGTATGGTGAAACGGTAGAAATAAAAATCAAAAAGGGCGAAAAAAAAGGTAAGATTGTTAAAGGCTACCATAATTTATTAAAAAATAATTTATGGTATTCATTGAATTTGGGAAAACCATCACCAATTCTTTTTCCTGTCTTTGAGGGTAAAATATCTGCTATTCTTAATGTGGCGAAAAGTTATTCTACAGCCAATTTTTATGGAATAAATCCTAAAAATAAAGATAATATTTTACCCCTAGTTGGAATTTTAAATTCATCTATTGTTTCTTTCTTCAAAGAATTAAGTGGTAGAACATCTTTAGGAGAAGGTGCTCTAGATATAAGAAAATATGAACTTGAAAATTTACCAATACCAGATCCTGAAAAATTAAGCGAAAAAGAAAAGAAAGCTCTAGAAAAAGAATTTACAATTTTATGTAATGCACAAAGAAAAAATGATAAAAAAATAGAGCAAGAGGCAAGAAAAGAATTGGATAATATAATTTTTGATATTTTGGGATTAAATGAGAAGGAAAGAGAACAAGTAATAGAAAGTCTTAATCAATTGAGAGAAATGAGAAAGAGGAGAAAAGAGCCTGAAATTTTAATTGAACACCCTGAGAAGATAAAAGTAGAAAAACAAAAAAGGATAAAAGAATATAAAAAACCAGAAAAAGTTTCACTCAAGAAGTGGGTTGGTGGTATTTAAATACAATAAAAAAGTTAATTTGTAGTTACCAAAATGGTCTTTAATCTTATTTTTTTATTTTAGTATCGTGTCTGTTTATTTAAATATATAATATTGTGTGATATTTTATTCAACCGCTAATAAATTATTTTAAATTTTTTGTTAGAGATTTACAAAGGATTTTTTTCTATTTCAATTTTCTTTTTAATAAACTGGTTTTTAATTATTGTTACTTTATGAAAAGTCTACCCAACTTATTATTGCTTTGTTTATCGCAATTTTTACAAATTTTGATCTTTCTGTTTCTTTTCCACTTAAAATCTTGATTACCTCACCATCTCTAAGATAGATGAAATCTTTACCCTTTCTATGCAATATTCCTTTGTATACATAATAACTTCCATCTTCCAAAAATTTCGTTGCTACCTTTATCATTGTACCTTGAAATTCATCGAAAAAATCTGGAATGTTTTGCTTTTGATTATTAACTCTCATTCCCATCCCCAATTTCATTCAATTCTTTCTTCTTTTTTTCATCAAAAACAAAATGGCTTCGATCTGGCCCATTGTGAAAGAGGGAATGAAGCCTTCCTCAACTCCTGATTTTAGCCAATCCCACAATCTAGCGAATTCTTTATTCAAGTCTAGGTCTTTATGTCTCGAAAGATATGAAAATTCTGTTGAAATTCCATCAAAGAACTTTGAAGCTATTTTAGCCCTTTTAAAGAGTAGGTAGAAAAAGTCAGAAGCCCTTCTGAGATATTTTGAATCAACATCCATTTTCAGACCACCTACATGTATTACACAAGTGGTTTCCAGTCCCATCTATCCACTCGATAGATGTTTTCTCGCCACAATACGAGCATTTCCCATAGTATCATTCTGGAAGTCTTAGGAATACCCCACCCTTGTACTCTACATATTTCCCTACCCCACCCTTGTACTCTACATATTTTTTACCATTCCCTACCTCTTCATACGTAGAGTTGAGGGGTGGGGTAGGTACAAAGACTAATACTCTTCTTTTATCTTGTGGGTCTTGTTCTTGATATATCAAGCCAGAATTTTCAAGTGGGGGTAATATCTCTTGTTTCAAAAACCATTCAGGGATTATTCTTCCATAGACTTGGTAGTGTTTAGCGAGTATTTCTTTCCGTGTTAGTCCAACTTGATTTTTTTCATACCAGAGTGGTTCAATCACTTCCTTAAAGAAATTTATAAATAAATGGTGGAATGCCGAGTTCTTGGCTTTCGGCAATTTGGTCAAAAAGCTGAAAAGCTACTTTAACATCCTCTTCATTTGCGTATAAATTACCATCAACTATTTTCCTATACCATAGATTTAACAAAGCGAGAGCTTGAATTAATGAGATTAAACGTTCGATATCACGTTGATGTCGTGGTTTAAGTTTCGGATACCTTCTTTGAAATTCATTCACTATATCGTCAACATTCTCAACTATTATATGCTTAATGTTTGCTTTTTTAATTTCTTTAATTCTTTCTTTCAGAAATTCACGTTCAGGAAATTGTTCTAAGTACTCTTTAAATGCGATTGGATTGCCCTTTTTCAAAGCCTTTAGATAAATACCTTCTCTGATCTTCTCACTACTTGTTTCAGGACTTAAAATAAAGTTTCTCGTAGCCTCTTGTTCATCTATTTTCAATGAACCTGTGCAGAAAATAACAGAGGGGAAACCACGAATAATCACATTTTTGGTTCTCAAACCTTTCTTCTCTCTCTTGTCAGTAATTTTATACAATAACTCTTTTTGATCATGAGATAGAAGTGGCCTCAATCTACGCAATAGTTCATCGTGGGGTTGATCGAGAAAAATCAAAATCTTTCTTTCTAAATTGATGATAATCGCTTGCTTTTCATTATCCCAATTCCCAGTGTCGTGATAAAAAGATGTTGGAGAAGAATATGCAATCATTATAACATCTTCAGGTGGGAAATACTGACTTAACTCTATGGGGATATAACTTTTACCAGTAGAAGATGGAGCCCTAAAACTGACGTTAATTTGGGCTTCTTCGGTGTAAGTGGTAAGCATTGCCAAAAAGGTAATTAACTTATTGATGTTATCATGCTTGATTGTCGTGACTAAAATTTTTAACAAATCCTCAATTGTTAGCTTTTTTGTAACTTCACTCCATCTTTTATTTTCACTTGAGATTTGCGCTAATCTATCTTCCGTAAATTTTACAAATTTCAAACCTTTTTCTGTTAAACAGAAATAAGGCTCGTTGTTTATCGGTGTAATTTCAATCAAACCTATATTCAACATCACATTCAACTCTCCAGCTATAGCTTTTAATGCTTCTTCTTCACCTTTCGGCAACCAACATCTAACCTCTTGTAAAATTTTGTCGGGTGTGAAAGGATTAGCAACTGGCCCTTTTTCTAACGTTTTGGCGAGTGCAAATTGGCGCAAATTCCATTTGAATTCATCGCTCATTTACATCACCGGTTTTCTCATTTTTCAATTCACATACTTCAACTTTTGATTCAAACGAAATTGTGTTAAGAAAAGTTGAATTCAGCTTAATTCCATGAAAGGGCTTTACAACACAAAATTTATATTTTACCCAAAGTTTCACGATTTCTTTGCTGTCATTTTTATTGAGACCATGCCATGAAAAGAAGGCTTTCAAAAATTTGAATGAAATCACTCGATTGCCTTGATAAAATTTTGGCAAGTTTTTAAGAAATTCAACGAAAAGTTCAAGTGCAAATTTCTCCTCTGTGGGCATGGCTTGAGTTTTTAAGCCATGAAAATCATATTTCATTTAGATCAACCCTCTTTTGATTTTTCTCAATTTCCTCGAATTCTTTTAACCAACTCTTTAATAGCTTATATACTTCAAACATTCATCTCACCGTTTCTCATTACCATTTCTTTTAAGTGTTGGATTATCATTACTCTAACATAACTAGAGAGGCTCAAGCCGGTTTGTTCTGCCTCTTTTTTTAAGTTTTCAACTAACTCGATTGGGAGTCTAACCTGGACATTTTTCGCTTTTTGACGCATTTTAACACACCATTACATAATATAATAGGATGTAAAACTATTTAAATTTAACGGAAGAAAATATAATTAGATGCAAATGAAGAAAAATGAACAAAATTTTGAAGAAAGTGGGAAGGTTGAAGAATTATCTAAATTAAGTGATGAAATCAAATTAATTCCAGCTTTTCAAAAAATTGAAAAGAAAGAAGATTTGGTTGGAACTTTGTTTGCATTTTTCAAAACATTGACACGTGAAGAAAAAATTATATTCCAAATACTTTTTGACTCAATAAATCCTTTGAGTATTAGAGAGATAAGGAAAAGATATCTTTTAACATATGTTTCAATACTCGAAAAAGATAATAAAAAAGAAAAAATTTTAGAAATAATAAAAAATTTGCGGGAAAAAATTGAAAAAGAAAAAGACGTTTCACCCTCATCTTTGATTGAAAATTTAAATGATGCAGAAACATCAAAACTTATTTCAGAAATCAACAAAAAAATTCTTTCTTATCCAAAAATTCCTTCTTATTATAAAATCAAAAAAATACTTGAATATTTTGAGAATTTAGGTCTCGTGACAAAAAGGGAGTTGGAAGGTAGAAAAGCAGAAAGTATATGGCTTCTTTCACCATCTTTCTCAAAAATTTGCTCAAGCGTTGTTTCTTACATTGAAACAAAAGAAGAACGCACCTCTATTGAAGTGGAAGTTTACTATTACATCACAGGTAAAATAATCGATAATTTTAAATATCCATACCTAGTTGCTTTACAACGAGCTTTACAATGATAAAAAAGATTTCTTACATTCGTTTCTGATATAGGAAAGGTTAAAATAAGTGTATACGATTTGATTTTTGAAGATTTTGAATAATGTAAAGGTAAATATTTTAACTAAGGTTATAAATCCTCCAAAAGTTGTATATTAGCCTTTTTCTTTGTTAATAGCTTAACAGAAGTTCTGAGTAACATAAATCTTTCCATCGTCATTTATATAAACACCAATTCCTTCTTTCCTAAAGAACGAAGTTAAGATATTCCTTCTATGTCCTTCACTATTCATCCAACCTGTTACTACATCATAACTTATATCGTCCAAAGAGTTAAAAACATAACCCGTAATTTTTCCAGTAAGAGGATCGTAATAATAGGAATCATATATGTAATGTAAAAAGATGTTTTCAGCACCAGAATAAATTAGATTACCAACTGAAATTCTACAAAAATATCCAAATTTTTTATATCTTGTCTCTAAATCTTCACCTTCAGGACTTTCATGGGCAAAATAATCCTTCGTTGCCATATCCTTACTATGGTATCTTGCAATCTTTGCTAAGTCTTCATCCCATGTTAACGAGTTAAGGTTATTTTTCCTTCTTTCTTCATTTATCAGTAAATGAATTTTTTGTTCTAATATATTGGTATTATTTTTAAATTCTGTGACTTTTTCAATCAAAATTTCTTCTGAAGTTTTATAACGAAACAGAGATTTTCCTATATCAGTCATAACCTCTGGTTTACGAATTAATTCTGAAGTAGGTTGAGAAATTTTTTGGATCAAGGTATCGGTAAATTTTGGGATTCCGAGCAGAGTATCGCTAATTTTTAAGACAGAATAATCGTTTGTTGAATATATATGGGCTGTGAGTATTACTACAATAGCTAAAGATAATCATTTGTATGGAATGAAATGTTTTGTCTTTCGATAAATTAAAGAAAGGAAATATCCAAATAGAACAAGCCCTATTGCTCTTAGTACTAAAAATAGTAATCCAAACTTTCCAAGCATGAAAAAATGAATTATAACCAGAATGGTCAGAACAATTAATATATGTTTAATGAAATCGTAAGGATTAACTCCAATTTTCCAAAAGAACTCCTTAATAAAATCTCTTGTTTTATTAATTTTCGACGATGTTGTAATAGGTTCTTTAATTTTTATTCCTTTTAGTTCGTCTAAAAATTTTAAGAATTTTTCTCTATCTTCTTCTTCCTTTATTTTTAGTTCTTCTAAGTGTTTTCTGCTCCAAACCCAATCAGGATGACCATTTGACTTTCTCCATTCTTCGTAAATCCTATCTTTAAGTATAGGATCTTTTATTTCCTCAATACTGCTTCTCAATACGGCTAATCTTGGTGGCAAGTGTTTTTTACAGAAGAATCTTCCACAATATTTACATCTGAAAAGTTCTTTTTTAGAGGAATCATTTTCTCTAACTTTACATTCGTCACAAATACCAATTTCTGTTTTCCGTTTTACCATAATTTCTTTTTAACCCATTATCTTTAAATGTAATACACTTCTCTCATATCACGTTTCTCGTAAGATCTGGATGCTTTGAAATGCAGTTTTTTATTTGATAGAGAATTAGAAGAAAAAGATTTCAATTTGGCTCTGTATTTCACAAACTAAAAATTTGGTTTTTTGATGATGTTGAAATTGTGTTGATTTGATAGCAAATTGAAATACTGGAATTTTTTTACTATCAAAATAAATGTAATTTTATACATTTGTATAGTTTCTTAAAATTGAACTTTTTCTAGGATAAAATAACTCTGGTTTAAGTCTTATGTGTTTCCTACCAATAATGTAAATATCTTCTTGAGTGTAATGTTTTATTTCAACACCATTTGATTTAAAAAACACTATAACAAGCAGAAATGGTATGTTTTTTTCCTTTATTTTTCTAATGTTTTTTACTTGTTCTTCAGTAGTTAATTCAACGATATAATCGAATTTTTCTCCTTGAACCTGTTTTGACTTGTATTCTATATAATACACTTTTTTATCTTTACACATAAAATCATCAAAACAAGTGAACTCTCTTGGTTTTTTACATTGTTTAAAACCCAAACTTTTAAGGTAGGCTTTTCCTAGTTTTTCTCCGATTTTCCCCATTTCAACATTATCTAAACCTCTCATAATCTTAATTAATAAATGATCAACTTTTAACATTTTGTAATTTAGTTGTTAATGTATTTTTGCTAAATTATAGTGTTTTGATAGCAAATTGAAATATTGGAATTTATTAGCTATCAAATATGATTGAATGATAGATAAACATGACTATAACGTTTAGAGAAAAAGAGGAAGACTTGAAAAATTTCGAAATTATAGAAAAGGCTTTGAGGATAAAAACAAGGACAAAAGCAATTAGGTTTGCTTTAAAGATCACTGCTAATTTGCTAAAAGATGTTAGCTTAGAAGATTGAATTTAACCTAATTTCAGTTTAAATCTCTTTCTTGTGAAGTATATTGCTACTACGATGAGTATCATGAAGACAGAAAAATAGATGATATTTCCAATAATCATGGAATTTCTCATTTCAATCTCTGCTTGAGATAAGAGTTTAAAAGCATCTTCTAATCTGCAGTTAGATAAAAGATGCCAAGAATTTTCAACTTTCATTTTTGATTCGGAGATGAATGGTTGATAAATAAAAATTGTTTTGTTAATAATAGTAGTTAATGATTCAAATTTTTCTAAAAAATTAAAAAAGCTAGTGTTTATTTCATTTGTTTTATTCAATACCATTATAATTATTTTCTTTGAATTTTCAAACTCTCCATTTTTATAGTTTTCATAGGCTTCTATCAACAAGGATTCTGGATAATCATATATACAAGGAAACGAAGTTGTTTTTTTGAGTTCTATTATTGTTTGGTTGGCATATAAAATTTGTTGTTTAGTCTCATTTGCTTCTTTTCTGATTTCTTTAGCCACTTCAACACTTTCTAAAGATTTTTCAATACTTTTATCAAATTGACCATTTAACAAAAATGATAGAGAGTCGTTAAGAATGCTCTTAGCCTTTTTGTAATAATCAAAGTCAGAAAGTTTTATTAAATTCTGAATTTCATTTTCAGCATTTTTAAAATTTTGATAAGAATTTTTCCACGTGGTATTAATTTTTATTTTATAAACATCGTTTAAAATCTCGGTGAAATCTTTTTCTGAGGCCATAAAAAGTATTAGAACCACTACAGAATTTTTATTCTCAGAATCGACATCAACTTTAACTCCATTTTTTTGGAAATAATTGGATAAATAGGTTATCTTATCCTTCCCTATCTTCTTTAAAATTTCGTTATTAACAATATGCCAGCTAAACGTGTATCTTATTTCACTTGCCGTGTAAGTGTTAAAACATTCATCATTTTTGGGAACTAGTGGGAAACATAAAAAAAATCTTTCAAATCTTTCACATTCCCACGTATCCCATAAATTTTCATATAACGAGTTTTTACAAACGTTTATAAGTTTTTGGTTGTAGTTGTATGTATCTGTAAAGTTATAACCTATAGTTTCGGAAAAACTGAATCCCAAAGTTTCAGATAAACCTTCTTCAAACCAAGGTGAAAAACCACGGCCAAAAATGTTAGAGATAAATGCATGTGTGATTTCATGAATCAATGTTTGTGTAATATATTTTTCTTCCTCTAAAAATAAATGTACACCACAGGTTATTGAATTGTTATAATAAAAACATAAATCATCTCCTTTCATGTTTGAAACAGGGACAAATGTGATATTTATCTTTGAAATTTTAAAGTTGAAGAAATTTTCTAAATTACTCCAAATATTACTGATGTTTGAAAAAATTGGATTAAATTTTCTCCCATATTTAACAGGGAGATATGTAGTGAAATGTTCGTAATCTTGTGTTATTTTTGGTTCTTCAAATTCTTCTAACCAAAATATAATTTTAGGAGATATGGTTTTGTTGGAAGTTATCTCAAATGTATAAGGACTATCAGCAAGAGTTTTTACATTCAGTTCATATTCATTAACAATTTTATAACTCTTAGTTTGGGGTGGAAGTTTAATTATTATTTTATCTGCATTAATTTTTAATGTGTAATATGACTTAAAATAGAACTCATTATCATAAGATACAGGATTCCCTTCTTGTTTGAAAGAAATATTGAAGTAATAAACCTCTCCATAATCTATCCTTTCGTTTGTGTAGAGGTAGATGAAATCGTCTTTGATTTTAAATTCTACATTCCCAAGATTATCCACAGCTTTTATAGATTTTAAATCTGTGTTTGGTGGTAATGGCAATCCCCACTCACTTTTATAAGGGTAATAATACCCAACCTCATCGATTTCTATTTTCCAAGAAATATTGTAAGTAGTAAAATCAATTCCCAATTCTTCTTTTACAAAGATATAGTCTGATGCTAATGTTGGTTTAATAAGGAACAAGAAAAAAATAACAATATTGAGGCCTACACTCTTTTTCATAATTATTTTTTTGTTTTAAGAGTTTTTTAATTATAGATAGAAAAAAGATCTTCAGCTTTTTTCTCTTTCACGAATTGAACAAAAGCCTTCTTAAAATTCTTATCCTTTTCAGCGTAATAAATCAAAAAATCTCTCAAAAATTCGGCAAATTTATCCATCTTGAACATGGCCTTGAAATCCAAAGGAAAGTT
>JANXEB010000058.1 GCA_025058985.1 Candidatus Aenigmatarchaeota archaeon | reverse complement strand
AAAACCACACATGTTTATGTTTTCTTTCCTTAAAGTTTCAAAAAACAATCTTTCATTGAGTTTTTTTATAGCATCCAAAGCTTTTTTATCTTTTTCTACACATTCTTCATAAGTTAGATAGTGTGATAAATCTGTACTAGCTATTAAAATATAATTTTTATCCTTCATTATAGAAGCTATAGTTAAAGCTATACTTTTACATTCTTTAAGTAACTCGTCACTAGGAAATTCATTCATTATTGAAATTGGAACAATTTTAAAATCGCTACCAAATCTAAATTGTAAAAAAGGTAGTTGAACCTCTATAGAATGCTCCATTTCATGTGCTAATACATCAAACTCTAATAAACTATTTTCTTTAATTAAATTATCAGCAATTTCTTCATCAACAACTATTTCACCAAGAGGAGTTTTCCATATACCTTTTTTATAGACAGAATACTTACTGCCCCTTCCGTAATGGTTTGGACCAATTATTATGTAATTAGCTTTCCCTATCCTACTATAAACATGTGCAGCTACGGGACCAGAATATTCGTAACCAGCATGTGGAACTATACAAACTTTAAACTTTTCACTACTAATAGCTTTTGGAGAATAATCATGCTTAAAAAAACACTTTTCTATTTGTTTCAAAAGATTTTCTTTATCCAAACTATAAAAAGATCCTGCAACAGCAGCTTCTCTTATAAGCATATTTAATTATTTGTATTTATAAAATTAGTATGCTAAAAGAGGAAGAAATAGAAAAAAAAGTTATTGATTTAATTAATACAACAAAAAGAAAATTCGTGCAAAGTATAGAGTTAATAGTAAATTTAAAAATAGATGTTAAAAAACCAGAAAATAGAATTAATGAATTGTTTCCAATACCACACAAAACTAAAAAAAATAAAATAGTAATTTTTAGCGATACTATAAAAAATATAGAAAAAGAAAATGTAAAAATTATTAATAGCGAACAAATACAAAAAATTACTAAAAGAGAAGCAAAAAAACTAGGCAAAAATACTGATGTTTTTTTAGCAGATGCGAAATTAATGCCTTTAGTTGGTAAACATTTTGGAATAACTCTTGGCCCAAGAGGTAAAATGCCAAAAGTTATTGATAGAGATATAGAAAAATTGTTAGAAGAAGCTGAAAGATATGTTAGAATAAGAATAAAAGATAATCCTCAAATACAATGTTTTGTTGGATTAGAAAATGATAATCCAAAAGATATAGTAGAAAATATACTTAGTATTTTAAACCACTTATTAACAAAGTTTGATGTGAGTAAAATAAAAAGTATTTTAATAAAAAAAACTATGAGCAAACCAATTGTTTTATTTAAACGTGGTAAGTGAAAAAAAGATTAAAGAATTCAATAGAATAAAAGAGCTATTGAATAAATACAAAAATTATATAATTATAGATTTATATTTAACTCCATCAATGATTTACAAAAAAATACAAGATGAATTAAAAAAAGTAAACTCCGTTTTAACTTGTGTTAAGAAAAGAATATTTTTAAAGTGTGTTGAAGGAGATAAAAAGTTTGAAAAAATAAAGAATAGACTTCCAAATATGCTTGGTATTATATTTACAAATGAAGATACTTTAAAAATCTATGATATAATCAATAAAATAAAAGTTTATAGATTTGCGAAAGAGGGAGATGTTTCACCAAAAGATATTTGGATAAGAGCTGGTTTAACAAATTTAAATCCAGGACCAATAATTAGTGAACTTAGTAAAGTTGGTTTAAAAGTTGGAGTTGATAAAGGAAAAATAGCAGTTAAGGAAGATTTTTTAATTGTTAAAAAAGGTGAAAAAATAAGTGCAGATAAAGCTTCTGTTTTACAAAAATTTGAAATAAAACCAGTAGAAATTAAATTGAATGTTTTTTCTGTTTTATTAGATAGCTACTGGATAGAAAAAGATGAGCTTAGCTTATATACAGAAATTAACAATTATATAAATTATTGTTATTCAAATGCTTTTAACTTGAGTTTGAATATAAATTATCCAACAAATAAAAATATAAACTATTTATTGCAAAAAGCATTTTTAAATAATTTATCTATATCTAATTTATTACCAAAATGATAGAAGTATATGCTGCTTTAATGTTGCACGAAGCGAAGAAAGAAATTAACGAAGAAAATATTAAAAAAATTCTTAGTAGTGTAAATATTGAAATAGATGAAGCAAAAATAAAAGTTCTAGTAAACGCTTTGAAAAATGTTAATATAGATGAAGCTTTGAAATCAACAACAATAATTCCAACTACTCAGCAAAAAGAAGAGAAGAAGGAAGAGAAAAAAGAAGAGAAGAAGGAAGAAGTCGATGTAAGCGCAGGATTATCGGCTTTGTTTGGATAAAAAATTCACTTTTTAATCAATTTAACCTTCTTTATAATAAAACTACCAAAGTTTTCTTTTTCATCAAAAAATTTTTCAAACTCAACAATTTCAATTCTTTTTTTAAATATATTTGCATCCAAAACAAAAGTTTCATACTCACCACCTTCTCCAGCAAAATCTATTTTCATTTTTTCAAGTTCTTCAAAAACATTTCTATCTATTTTTCTTCCTAAGTATTTCTCGTCCATTGGATAAGATGATACTTGAGTTATTATTGCCTCAATTTTATTTTTTTCTATTTCCTCTATTTCTTCTCTACTACTAATTAACCATAAAGGAGTTAAACAAAATAAATCTAATTTTCTACAAATTTCTTTAATTCTAGATAATTGATATTTCGATCTAATAACTCCAGAAACAATTCCCTCTATTCCAAACTCTTTTTTACATTCTTTTATTGCATTTTCTAAATCTTTAATTTCAACATCTTTTTCACCACTTGTATAAAAATTAAAAATATCTATGCCAATAGCTTCAGCTTGATATTTTGTTAATTCTATATTAGATGTGTGAAAAAAATAGCTAAATTTATTCTCTGATAAAATAGTTATTAAACAAACAACATTATGATATCTTAAAGCTCTTATTAAAGCTAACGTAGAATCTTTCCCGCCAGAATATAAAACTGCTAATCTCATTTAATAATTTTTCTAAGCTTTTTCCAATTGTCAAAAATTTCTTTTACTTTTTTTGGTAATTCTTTTTCTTCAACTTTCAAAATATCACAACACTCTTTTAAAATTTTTTCTTTTTCTCTCAAATAATCTAAACAACTTTCTCCAGCTACAAACTCTAGTCTAACAACACCATCTTGTATTTTCTTAGCTCTAAAAATTCTAACAAAACCTATTTCTCTTGTTGAAGAGAGATCAGAATGAGTACCACTACATGCTTCAATATCAAAACCAACTTTAACTATTCTCAATAATTTTTCATCTATAGCACCTCCTTGATATATTTCGAAGCCATATTTTTTTTCAGCTTCTTTCCTTTCTAAAATTTCAACCGTTATTGGTAAGTTCTTTTCTATTAAATCATTAACTTCTTTCTCTATTTTTTCTAATAAATATTCATCAATATTTTCAAAATGAACTATATCTAACCTTGCTTTAAATTCATCTTTGAAAGCAGAATGTTGCCAAACATGTTCTCCTAAAAGCTTTCTACAAACATAATTTATTAAATGTGTTGCTGCATGATTCTTAGAAATTCTAAATCTTCTATTTTTATCAACAAAACATTTAACAATATCACCCTCTTTAAAATTAATATTTTTTAATTTGTGGAGCACAATATCTTTTTGTTTTAAAACATCTAAAACTTCACAATTATTAATAAATCCTTTATCCGGCTCTTGACCCCCTGCTCTAGGATAAAATGCTGTTCTATCTAAAATAACAAAATCATTAACTATTTTTAATACCTTAGCTTCGAACTCATAAATTTTATCATAAAATAAAAATTCAGTTTTTTCTATTCCATCTATTTCAATAAAACTTTCTTCAACTTTTTTTTCTTTTTCATGCATTTTAGAAACTTTTAAATAAAAGCTTTTCGGAATCTCTTTTATCAAATTTTCATTTTTTAGCAATATTGGATTAATACCATGTGAATCATATAGCTTTAATATTTCTTCTTCACTAAGAGTTTTATTTTCATTTTTTAACTTTTTTATAATCTCAACTTCTTTTTTCTTACTCTCTAAATATTTTTTATACTCAATTTCCAAAATTCTTTTAATAGTTTCTTTGTTCCTATAAATTTTTGGAAAAAGTACTTTTAAACTTCTCTCATGTAAAGAAAACAACTCATCAATACTAATTTCAATTTTTAACTCTTTCAAAATATCTAAAGTCCTTCTAAATAAAACTCTAAGATTATAACCACCTCCAACATTATTTAAAACTGCTCCATCACTTAAAGCAAAAAGTAAAGCTCTCGAATGATCTAATATTATAAAAATATCAATTAGCTTTTTAACATCTTTTTCAAAATACTCTTTATCTATTTTAGCCTTTTCTCTACACTTTTCAAGCTCTAAGTAAACATCTTCTACATCATCAACATTAATTCTTGCAGTATATTTAAAAAAATTTTTTAATTTTTCTTCATCATAATCAATATTAATACTTTTCAATAATTGTTTCAATTGCTCATCGAAAACAACTTCATAACTAGTAGGTTTCAAGCTAGATATCCAAGCAAATCTTTCCCATCCAGCACCCATATCTATAACTTTTTTTTCTAATGGTTTAAAACCAACTTCAAACTCAGTAAAAACAGCATTACCTAATTCTAATCCAAGAACATGATATTCTAAAGAAGGACCAAAAGCAGCAGGACCTACCCAAATATCTTCTATAAAGTCTATTAGCTCAATATTTATACCAAAAACTTTTGTTAATAGATTCAAATCTAATTCTATACATTCATCTTTCCAATAACCTTCTTTATTGTAAAAAATAGTTTGTTGATTTATCATACCAAAACAACTATAGCTTCTTCCATTTAAACCAACATTGTCCAAATCATTAAATCTTAAGCAAATTTGATTAACTAAGGAAGGATTTGCAGGCATTTCGAAATCTAGTTTTCCTTTAGTTAATCTATAAAAATTAACTATTCCTGCTATTGTAAAATTAAGAGGAAACCATCTACAAACAACTGGATAAGTTTCTAATACTGTATGATTATTTTTTTCGAAAAAATCTTTCACTTCTTTCCAAACTTCAATATAATTAAGCTTTCTCTTAGTTATTTTATCAAAATCTAAAAATTTATAATCTATACAAAAACCATCATTACAAAAATCTTTTTTTACAACACTCCAAAAATATTTACCACAATTTTTACACTTTTGTCTTATAAAATTAAATTCATCAAAAACTTTTACTTTCCAATATAAACTAGGATTTTTTAAAAACTCGTTTTTTACAAAATCTTTTTCAATCATAAGACTTTTATTTCTTTTATTTCTAAAACTTTTACAGGATAAACTTTTGTTATTGTTTTTAATAACTCATTTTTTATTCCATCTTCTATAACATTTTTTACAATAAAATCAAAATCATAATTTTTAAACTTTTCTTCAACAAACTTTTCTATTTCTTTTCTTATAGTCGTTTTAACTCTATCGTTTGGCTTTCCTTCTAAAGCAACAAAAACTTTTACTCTAATTTTTTTTCCATCTTGAATATCTAAATCTTTAACATGATTTATACTTGCTACTCCACTTGTTACAAACTTTTCTAAGTAATTTTTTAAAACCCTTATTCCTTCAACAGTAGTTTTTGCCTTTTTTTCTTCATTAACCTCAACTATTCTTAGTTTAGCCATGTAATAAAACTTATCTTTTTTGTTTTCATCCAATAAATACAAAGGAAATTCTAAGGTTCTTCCAATAAAATTTTCTTCTTCACTAGCTAAGGTTTTTGTTATTGTTTTTTCGTTAAAAATTTTTGGTGCTACTATATCTATCCAAACTTTTGCTTTCTTAGCTCTTACCATAAACTTTACTAACTATTATTTTAGCTTTTTCTGGATCATAGTCCCAATTTTCCGGCAAATATTTTACTCTTTTGTAATATTTAGCCAAGCTTCTTATTTTACTTTCTATTAACTGTAAACCTCTTAGAGAGCTTTTATCTTTTTTATGAAACCTTAAATGCTCTCTTATCTCAATAGCTTTTTTCATTAAACTTAACAAATCTTCTGGTAATTCATATTTGAAATTTTTTTCTCTTAATATTTGTACAATGCTTTTTCCAGTAAATTTTTTAACGTTTATAGAATAATTTTTCCAAATATATTCTCCTATTCTGCTAGGTAAAAACCCTTTGTTTGCCAAATCTAGTACTAAATTTTCTATTTCTTCTTTACTAAAACCTATTTTTTTCTCTTTTATTTTCAATGTTTGCATAATATAAAACTTTTACTTACAAATTTAAATAAAATTCTAAAAACCAATAGTGCGAAATGTAAACATGTACAATAAAAATTTATTTACATATATAAGTAAAATATAAACAATTGTTTGAACGCAAACCATTATCATAAAATATTTATATATACTAAAACAACAATAAGTTAGTATGCACTGTAAAAAATGCTACTCGAGGTGTGTTATAAGGTTTGTAGACTTTAATGGAGCAAGAAGAATATACTGTAGGTATTGTAAATCTAGTTTTATGTTAACTGAAGTAAACAATTTAAACAATTCTATCATAAATAAAAAACTTTTTTAGTTTTTCCTTTAAAAAAACGAAATTTATATTTTTTAATCTATATTTTTTAAAATATATAATACAATATAGTAAAGTATTTAAATAGTATAGTACAGTAATATATTGTGGTTAAATCTGGAAAATCAATTTACTTAGATAGTAGATTATGGATTGAATTAGAAGAATTTGCTAGAAAAAACGGTTTTGACGACATATCTTCTGCTATAGAAGCATTACTCAAAGATGCCTTAGCTAAAGTTAAAAAATGAAA
>JANXEB010000088.1 GCA_025058985.1 Candidatus Aenigmatarchaeota archaeon | reverse complement strand
GCTCTATTATACTTTGAAATTGTCTTCTTTCTCTTGGTTTTACATAAAATTTTTCCTTTCTAGTTCCCTTAACTTCGACTATTTTTTCTATTTTATTTTCCTTAGGCGTCAAAATTATAAAATCCGCCGATTGACCTATCGCCAATTTTATAACATTCTGTTTTCCATATTTTTCTATTAATTTCTTTTTTGCCAAATACTCGTATCTATAACCTTTACGCATAATCTAATCTTTAAATTATAAAAAAGTTTATATAAAAATAGTGATGTCAAATGCCATTGAAATTACCAGTAAAGAAAGTAATGAGAAAAAAAGTGGTAACAGCCAAAACAGACGAAAGCGCGATGCACGTTGCCATAAAAATGGCCGAAAAAAGAGTGGGTTCTGTAATAATAGAGGAAAATGGGAACCCAGTAGGAATAATAACTGAGAGAGATTTGACGAAAAAAATAGTCGCCTCAGGTAAGAATCCGAAAGAAATTAAGGCAAAAGAAATCATGAGCTCCCCTTTGGTTTTTGTTGCACCAAACGACGATTCTTCAATAGCAGTTGAAAAAATGAAAAAACACAAAATAAAAAGACTACCTGTTATAGAAAACGGCAAAGTTGTAGGTATAGTAACAACTACAGATTTGGCTATAACTATACCAGAGTATGTAGAAATATTGAAGGAAAGAATGGCAATGAAAGCATCGAAACCCTTGATACAAAATGCTATAACTTCTGGAATTTGTGAGGTTTGTGGAAATTATTCAGATTCTTTAATGTTTGAAGACGACCAATGGATGTGTGAAGATTGTAGAGAGGAGTAAAGCTACATTGACCTCAAAATTCTTATTCTTTCCTCTATTGGTGGATGTGTCGAGAAAAGATAATCTACATGGGTTTTGTTCGGATCTACAAAAAATAAATGTGAGATGGCTTCACTAACAAACATTTGACCTTTATTATGACGCATTATCTTTTCCAAGGCACTAGCCAGCCCTTCTGGGTATCTTGTGAGCTTTGCGCTCGTTGCATCTGCCAAAAACTCTCTTTTTCTTGAGATTGCAAATTGTACTAACCTAACAAAAATCGGTGCTAGTAAAGCAAATACGAGACCTATGACTATAAGCAGTGAGCCTTTGTTTTTATGGTGTCCCGAATCCTTTAAATTTCTCAAAAAAATATCACTTAAGAAAACTACCAATCCAACTAATGTTGCTACAAGAAAAGAAAATCTTACATCATAGTTTGATATATGAGCAATTTCATGTCCTATAACACCAGAGAGCTCATCTCTATTCAATTTTTCTAGCAAACCAGTGGTTATTGCTATTGAACTATCTTTTGGTTTTCTTCCTATCGCAAAAGCATTCATTTCAGGACTTTCTATAACATAGACTTTTGGCTTGGGAATACCCGCTGCTATGGAAAGTTCCTCCACGACGTTATTAAGTTGCAAATATTTTTGTTCTTTGGCTTCTTTTGCCCCTAAAGAGCTTAATATAATTTTATCGCCATAAAACCAGTTTAACAATATATAGCTTATTGTGAAAATAAAACCAACAATTATTATACCAATTCTTTGTGTATAATCAAAAAATAAACTTATCATATAAAATGTCATTAAAAGAAAAGAAAAAACCAAAAAAGTCAAAAGCCAAGATTTTTTCTTGTTTTTCTCTATTTCCTCATGAAAACTCAACCTACGCATCAAAACTCTACCTTAACAGGTTTTCTTTCACTTTCCCCTATTTGGAAATATTCTCTTGTCCTAGGTTTTCCTGTTAGACCAACGAACCATATACCAGGAATTGTAGTTACCAAATTATTGTATTCTAAAACTGAATCATTGTAAAATTGTCTTGCATAAGCTATTTTATTTTCTATCGATTCTAACTGCTCTTGTAACATCTTAAAATTTTCACTCGCCTTTAATTTTGGATAATTTTCTGCGAGAGCAAATATAGTCTTTAAAGCATCTGCAAGTTGATTTTCAACTTTTTCTCTTAATTTAATGTCATCACCTATTTTCATCATTTCTTCTCTTGCCTTTACCACCATTTCTATCGCTTTTTTCTCATGTTTCATATAACCCTTTACCGTTTCTACAAGATTTGGAACTAAATCCGCCCTTTTTTTAAGTTGCACATCTATTTGCGACCATGCATTATCTATTCTATTTGAAAGCACTATTATTCTGTTTATGTAGAGTACTGGTACTATTACTAGCCCAAGTAGCACGAGTATTATTAGCCACGCTGCCATAAAACAACCTCTATAAATATATTTTTTTGTTTAAAAAATAATTTTAATTTCTTTAAAGAAAAAAAATGAAATGAGTTTGAAAATATTTTACAATCAAGGTGTCGGGATTGAGTTCGAGGGAAAAAGAATACTATTAGACCCAGAAATAGAAACCAAAACAGATTTAATTTTCGTTTCTCATGCTCATTTTGATCACATTCAAAATATAGAAAGTGTGACCCCAAAAATTTCTTCTCTTGCAACAAAAGATTTGATTGAGCATAGAACTGGAGTGGAGATAATAAATCCTATAAATTTTGATTATTTTAATTTTGGAAAGTTGATTTTAAAGCAATTAAATTCGGGACATATCGTTGGCTCAACTTCGTTGTTGATGGAAGCAAAAAACAAAAAAATATTTTATACTGGTGACATATGCGATAGGCATAGATTTAATTTAAAAGCTGCTGTCGTGCCGAAAAGTGATATAATGATTTTAGAGTCAACCTTTGGTAAAGAAGAATATTTATTTCCCCCAGTTGTAGAAGTTATAGAAAAAAGCATAAATTGGATAGTAGAACAAATGGAAAGTGGATATTCCGTTGCTCTATTAGGATACCCATTAGGCAAAGCACAAATAATAACCAAAATATCAGAAATCTTTAACATACCTATAATAGTTTTTGACACTATATTTGAAATAAATGAGATCTGCAGAAAACATGGTTTTGAGCTAAGAACACAACTTCAGTATTCTAAATATACGGATTTTATTAAGAATGAAAAATTCATAACCATATTCCCAAATTCTGTTAAATATGTTAATTTTCTAAAGTCAATGAGAACAAAAACACCAATAAAAATAGCAGCTTTTAGTGGTTGGGCAATAGACGAAAATTATAAACAACAAATGAATGTGGACGAGACATTTCCTTTAAGTGATCATGCAGACTTTAACGGTTTACTAAAACTAGTAAAGCAATCAGACCCAGAAATAGTTTACACTGTCCATGGTTTTAAGGAGAATTTAGCAAAAACAATAGCTGAAAGATTAGGTATAAATGCAGTTCCATTAAATGACGGAGATTCATTCAGTTTTCTTTAAAATTTTCAAAGTCAAAAATATGAAAAGTAAATATAAGATTCCTGTTGAAATTGAAAGATAACTTATCGATAATGAAATATTTTCTGGAGATTTGAATAAAAAAATTATGGCAACACTTGTTAATATCAACAATACACCTATAACCCCCAATAAAATTAACATAAAATTCAGAAATTTCACGCCGTTCTCACCTTTTTTATGCTTTTTCTCGTTGTTTTGGTTTCTTTCTTCAACAAACTTCTGCAGTTTTTACATAGAGGTGCTCTAAAACCAAGCCAAGTTACTCTAACAAGTCTACCAACCTCTTTTATCGATTTTCCACACCTACTACATTTTTTTTGCATAAATCTACCTCATTAAATAAACACATTTGAAATAAATAAATATTTCATAAATAATTATAACTTATGCAAATTTATATTGAAGCCTCTAAAAAAACTATAAACAAAATAGAAGTGGTTGAAAGAAAAGGTTTAGGTCACCCCGACAGTGTTATAGATGGCGTTTGTGAGTCATCTTCTAAAGAATTGTCAAAATTCTATATCGAAGAAAAAGGTTTTATATTGCATCATAACTTAGATAAGGGATTAATAGTCGGCGGAGTAGCGCAGCCTGCTTTTGGTGGCGGTAAGATTATACAACCACCAGAAATAATTGTTGCAGGAACAGCAAGTATAATAAAGAATATAGATGATATAAGAAAACTAATTTATGATGCAACAATAGAGTATGTAGCCAAAAACATTAGAAACTCTGAAAAACTATCGCCAGAAATAAAAATAAAAATACATCCAGGTTCAGTTGATTTAGTTGCCTTGTATCAAAGTTTTAGTAAAGGTGATATTCCTTTAGCAAACGATACATCTTTTGGTGTGGGCTTTTATCCATTTACTAAATTGGAGAAAATGGTTTTAGATGTGGAAAACTTCTTGAATAGTGAAAAGTTTAAAAGAAAACACGAGTTTTTAGGCGAGGATATAAAAGTTATGGGTATAAGATATGAAGATAAAATAGACATAACAGTTGCAGCTGCATTTATTTCAGAGTTTGTTCAAAATAAAGAAGACTATTATCATAAAAAAATGCAATTAAAAGAAAAATTGGAAAAAGAATTTGACGCAAACTTCTCAATAAATACTGCAGATAGCGGGGAAAATATTTATTTGACTGTAAGTGGAGTTTCTTGGGAAAACGGTGACGATGGTCAAGTTGGTAGAGGAAATAGATGTAACGGTTTAATAACACCATTTAGATTTACATCACTAGAGGCAGTTTCAGGTAAAAATCCAGTTTCTCATGTAGGAAAAATTTACAATCTTTTAGCTACAGAACTTTCTAAAGAAATCTTTGAAGAGTTTGATGTGGAAA
>JANXEB010000047.1 GCA_025058985.1 Candidatus Aenigmatarchaeota archaeon | reverse complement strand
TGCCTTTAAAGGCAAAAACTTAGTTTTTGTTGATGAAGGACACAAAGGGAGAAAATCTGATGACCAAAAATGGGCTCATCTTAGAAACCGTCTTGCAGAAAATGGTTTTACCTTTGAATACAGTGCTACTTTTGGTCAGATCTTAAGTGAAGATGATGATAAAACACTTCAAGAATATGCAAAATCAATAATCTTTGATTATTCCTACAAATACTTTTATCTTGACGGGTATGGCAAAGACTTTTGGGTTCTGAATTTAAAAGATTTTAAAGAAGGTAAATTTCAAGAAAGAATATTTGCTGCTAATCTCTTATCTTTTTATGAACAGATCCTTGTCTATGAAGAAAACAAACACTTGGCAAAAGAATACAATCTTGAAAAACCTCTCTGGATTTTCGTAGGTACAACAGTAACAGGGGAAGGCGAGGAATCTGATGTTATTCAAATTGTGGAATTCATAATGAAATTCATAAATAGATTTACCGAAAAAAGAGAATCTGTAAAGAAATGGATAGATGACATAATAAACGGTAGAACCGGCTTAAAAGATGAAGAAGGTAAAGATATATTTAGAAACAAATTCTGGTATCTAAGAGGAAAAGGAAAAATTGATCTAAATGATATCTGTAAAAAGGTTTTTGGTGGAACTGTGAAATTGGATTTATACGAGTTAAAAAATGCTGAAGGAGAGATTGGCTTAAAGGTCGGAGAGAATGATTATTTTGGTGTTATAAATATTGGTAATGTCTCACGATTTAAGAAGGAATTAGAAAAAAAGGGAATCTCTGTTTCTCAGGACGCTATTTCTAGCTCTCTCTTTGACAAGATAAAAGAAGAAGACTCAAAAATTAACATACTCATAGGTTCAAAGAAGTTTATTGAGGGCTGGGATAACTGGCGTGTTTCTTCAATGGGACTTTTAAACATTGGGACAGGTCAGGGACCACAAATTATACAGTTATTTGGTAGAGGGGTAAGGCTTAAAGGCAAAAATATGTCTCTTAAAAGAAGTAGTGCATCTCCAGAGATTCAAATTTTAGAAACTCTAAACATTTACGGAATTAAAGCAGATTATCTCAGTAAATTCTTGGATGCTATAAGAAAAGAAGAAGTAGAATTTGAGACGATTGAGATACCAATAAAGACCCTGCATGAAGATAAATGGAATAGTCTTTACATACTTTCAAAAACTACAAAGCGATTTGAGGAAGAAAAGGTATTAAAACTGGATGATATAGATAACGAAATCTATTACAAAATTGACCTATTGCCAAAAGTTTCTGTACATCAATCAGAACGTCAATCAGACGAGATGAAAAGGTCAGATATAGAAGCTAAAGAAACAAGTGAAGAAACTAAAGGCAAAAGATTGCAAGAATATCTTCCACAAATACTGGAAATACTGGACTGGGAACGTATCTGGCAGGAAATAATTGAATTTAAAAAACAAAGAAATTACTGGAACTTAGTCTTCACTAGAAAAGACATCAAGGATATTTTCTTATCGGATAGATACAAAATCCTTGCCAGAGAGGAAGTTTTCGATATTAAGAATATGGAAGATTTAAGACGTGTTGAGGATATCGCAATATTAGTTATCAAAAAGTATATTGACTTATTCTATCGCAGGAAAGCAAAGATGTTTGAGACAGAAAATCTACAGTCTGAAAAATTCAAACAACTACCATTACCTTTCATTTCTGAAAAAGAACACGGATATATTGTACAGGTAGATAGAAAAGAAAAGGAACTGGTCAAAAAGATAAAGGAACTTGCCAGAGATTTAGAAAAATTGCTTAAAGAAGAAAATGACCCTCTACCGCACATTTATTTTGACAATTCTTTGTATGTGCCGTTATTGATTCAAAGCGAGAAAATAAACAAAATTTCACCTGCCGGACTGGTAGAAAGTGAGGAAAAGTTTTTAACTGAATTGAGAGATTACCTAAAAGAACATAAGGACGAATTCAAAAATCTTGAAATTTACCTTCTAAGAAACTATCCGTTTTCAGGAGTTGGCTTTCAACTCCAGTGGGCAAAGTTTTATCCAGACTTTATTATGTGGATAAAAGAAGGCGAAAAACAGAGAATTGTATTTGTGGATCCGAAAGGTTTAGAACACACAAAAGGCTTGGATGACGAAAAGATACAGTTTAGTAAATATATTAAAGAGTTAGAAGAGAAGCTCAAACAAGAAAATAAACTTGATCAAAATGTAGTGTTAGAATCCTTTATTATCTCCAAAACTCCACCTCAAAACCTAATAGAGGGATCATCAAAAGATTATTCTTTACAAAAGTATATAGAAGAGTGTAAAAAATCCCATGTTCTGTTCTTAGATGAATCAAACTGGGTAAAAGACTTTTTTGAAATTCTTGGCATCAATGTTGCTAAAGCACAGAACACTAAGTAAACACTTCCTAAAAAGCCTTCTATTACTACAGAAAGAAAATCTCGCTTGTCAAGTAGCAACAATGTATAATAACAAAACTCTAAAACTTGATGCTACGTATATATGTTTAATAATTGGACTAAACTAATAAAGTTGATAAACGGAGAAAAAATTGTATAG
>JANXEB010000111.1 GCA_025058985.1 Candidatus Aenigmatarchaeota archaeon | reverse complement strand
AAGAAAAACGGAGGCACCGGTAAAAGTTGGAGAGGAGTACGATATTGAAGTAACAGAAATGGGAGCAATGGGGGATGGTGTAACAAGAATAAAAAATTTTGTGGTTTTCATAAAAGGTGGAAAAGTTGGCGAAAAGTATAAAGTAAAAATAGAGGCAGTAAAAAGAAAGTTTGCTGTAGCTACTATACTTTAATTGAGGCTTTCAGCCTCTTTTTTTTATTTTGCTCCAATTATTTATTTATGGCAAAATGTGCAATTTGTAAAAAGGACTTGCATGGAGTTCCAAAAAATGTTAAAAAATTGCCAGAAAGTAAAAAGAAAGTAGCAAGAAAGTTTGGTGGTTATTTATGTGGTAGTTGCATAAGAAAAATAATTTCGGAAGAAATGTTCGCAGGGGTCGCCTAGCCTGGTCAATGGCGCTGGCTTGAGGTGCCAGTGGCTTAGTGCCTTCGTGGGTTCAAATCCCACCCCCTGCATTAATTTAAAATTAAAACAATTAAGAAGTTTCGTTAAAATTTTCCCACAGACAACCAATTCTCATTTCTTTAGCTTTTTTCTCTCCCTCTAGTAGAATTTTCGAATACTTAGACTGTGTAGGATAGTATGTTGCTAATCCATACTTTATCATCATCAAGTTAATGTATGTACCATCTAAATAAACATGTCTTAGCAATCTATTGTAGTTATCTCTCTCTTTCCATTCCTTCTCCAAGGTAATGTTCTTATCCTTTAAAATTTCTTCAAGAAAGCTTTTTGCGCTTGCATAACATTTCTCGTTTTTTTCCGGTGCATCGATACCAATTAGTCTAACTTTTTCACCATTTTCTAAAATTATTGTATCGCCATCTAAAATTTTTATTACCCGATAGGTTTCTGCTCGATTTTTCATTTTTCCAATAGCTAAAAAAATTAGAAGAGTTATTAAAAAAGATAAAATAAAAGCTTTTAATTCATATGGAATTTCTAATTTCTTCATAGAACTCTTCTAAATCTTTTTTAGAAATTTTTTCATTAGTAATTCTATCTGCAAAAATTTCTATACTTTTGACGATTTTTTCATTCATTTCAAAACTTCCAATAGCTCTTAAATCGTTTATGTAATATGAGACAGAAGCTTGGCTTATGTATAGTTTGTTGGCTATTTCAGTTTGCGTTAGCTTATGTTTATTGTACAATGTTTTTACTATTAGTTTTTTTATTTTTGGTAGTGCTTTTTTTACGAATGTTTCACTGTCCATTACTTGATTTTTTTCTTGTAAAAAAGCTTGTTTAGTATTACTCTAAATTTCTTTAGGAATGGCTTTTTACCCCAAAATCTTTTTTTTATTTTCATAAAATAATTTTAAATCATGAAGATTTTAATAGTAGGTGGAGGAACTTTTGGAGTAACATTACTTAAATTACTTTTAGACAACGGTTTTAAGGTTTCTCTAATTGAGAAAAACGAAGAGATTGCAAAAACAATAAAGGAGGAATACGGGATAGAGGTAATTAGTGGAGATGCTATGGATACTTTGATACTAGAAGAAGCTGGTATAAAAGAAGCGGATGCAGTGGTTTGTGCAACTTCAGAAGAATCTGTTAATACGTTTGTTGCCTTACTTGCTAAGGAATATGGAGTGAAAAAAATTTTTATAAGAGTAAGAGAAAAAAGAATAGTACCATTTTTAATAAAAATGGGTATGACCAATTTTTTCAGTTTTAGTCCTGAAGAAACTATGGCACATTATTTATTAGAAATGCTCAGAGATATAGAGCTATTGAAGCTAATAAAAATAGATGAAAGCAAAAAAATCGTTGGTATAAAGGCAAGTAAGCTTCTGAATATAATTGGTAAAGGCATTGAGAAAATTAGTGGCAGAGGTTATAGAGCTTTGTTTTTAGTTAAAAAGAATGGGGAGGTAGCTTTCGAAAAATCTATTGTAGAAGAGGACGATACTATTTTTTTATTTTCTACTCTGGATACTAAAACTCTTTTAGATAAGTTAAGATGATAAAATACTGCCAGAACTGCAATCTTTATACTTTGAAAAATAAGTGCAAAAAATGTGGTGGAGAAACGAAAGAAGCACATCCACCGAAATCTAGTTTATCTATATCTTTCCCTTAGCCACTCTTCTGGTCTTTTCCCCTTTTCTAGTGCTAATTTCCCCAACTGACCATGTGTTTCCTCACTTACAACTATTAATCCATGTATAGGATCTAATGCGTGCTCTTTTATTATTCTGATTTGTCTTTCAACAGCTTTGAACTCTCCAACATCAATACCAAAGAACTTAGGATCTTTAAAGACTTTCTCAGGTTCTATATCTTTTTCCAAAAACTCTTTTATAATTCTTAGGCTTTGTATGGATTCTTGGAATTCACTTTCTTCACCTCTTTCAAAAATTAAATAGCAATCATTCTCTTTCCCCATTCCTTTTTTTCTTAACCTGTAATAGATTTTATACAAGTACATTTGCTCTTCAGATCCTAGAGCTATTCTTAAATGTGCTGGCTGTAGTGACGATGGATGACCAGAGTGTATAACTCTTATGAATTTTCCAGCATCTTCTGGTAATAGATCAATAACTATTTCTGGATTTATATTTGCTCCTAGAATATGCTCCAAATCCAAAGCTATGGAAAAGTTTTCACCCAATTCTTTTACTAAATAATAAATGTGTAATGGATTAGCCAATCTTAACTTTTCTTCTTCACCCATTGCCGTTTCTAGCGCTATGAATAGGTTGTTTTTTTTAACTAGATTTTTAAGCTTTCCATTATCTTTATTGAAGTGTCCCCATATGTACTTGGCTGAAACAGCAGGTACCCATAGTTTATATTCCCTTAAAAAATTATCATCATCTAAGCTAAGTTTTTTGATGTTTTTTGAGGATAAAAACTCTTCCTCCGTTTTATTTTCTAGTTTTGAATAATAAGAAACAGAAGCTTTTACAATATTTTTAAACAAACTATCATTAGTTAATTCCATGTATTTGGCTACGACTAGGTATGGAATTCTCTCTGTTCCATAAGATAAATCACTTCTTTTAGAAAAGTTGAGTAAATCTTCTATAAATTCCTCCTTTACCATTTTTTCAGATTCAGTTTTTATTAGAGGTTTCATTCCGTCAATAATTTTTCTAATATCTTCATCTGTCAAGATTGCATTAGGATCCTTTTTCCTTTTTTCGTTAAGTATTTCTTCTCCTCTTTTTCTGAATTCTGTAACAATTTTTTCTGGAACGTTTCTCACATCTCCACGAGTTAGTAAGTTTTCTATTGTTTTAATAGTTTCTTCTACTGCTTCGTTAAAATCACTAGTCCTAAATCTACCTCTCCAAATCCTTTCCATTACTTCCTTTCTTCTCACGCACCAATCTAGTAATTTCTCTTTTATGTCAGAATGTAGATTCTCTAGAAATTCATGTAAAGGTCTTCCGAAGAAATCGACAACTCTAGTAGATCTCAAATCCCTGCCCATTTCCAGATACCCGGGAGTTTCGGAAGCGTGATAAACTATGAATTTAGCACCTATCATACCGCTCTTATCAATTACATATTCTATTCTTTTGTGTGTCAATATATAATCTTCCTCTATAGACGAATCTAGTAGAAAATGCTCTGCTCTACCACTCCATGCTGCAGTTTCTGCATGAAAACCATATTCAATACCCATTTTTTTCACGTCTTCCATCTTTTTTATAAGGTCTATTTCTTGGAATTCAGAAATGTTGTCAATATCTATTTGAACAAAATTAACTCCTTTTGTGATTGCTTGCATAGCTTTTCTATAAAAACCTAACGTAGATAAAGATTCTTGAGAACCTCTTTGTCTAGCTATTCCCCAAAAACCACTGGAAACTCCTATTATATAACTCATTTTTAAGTAGGCACTCCTAAGAATGATTTATACATATTCACCACTCTTTTAAACACGTTTATAACTTCAGGAATTATGTAGGTTCCTAAGTATTTGGATAAATGATGCTCGTAAGGTCCTATTTTTGTCAAGCTTAACGGAAAATAACGAGTTAGGCCAAGAGTCGCTAAAAATTTTCTTATTGTATTTCTAATTTTTTGATGTAGTAAGTAATGCTTTCTGTAAACATCTATTTTAAATTTTTTATACTCTTCCCCAAGTTCCTTGGCAATTATTTCATCTATTTCTTCTCCACTAACCCCCAGTTCTCCAAGCATTTGTTTTATAAATTTATCAGCACTTTTTTCTATTGCTATTAGTTCTAAGTTTTGAAGAATAATCAAATTTTGAGTCCTCAAATATGCTTTAAGTTCTATTGTAACATCCTCTACTTCTGCACCATTCGGTAACCTTCCATGAACTCTTTCGATAGGAATTTCTAAGAATACATAGTATTCACTATATGGCCACGTTTCTCTTGTTTGTTGGTATATAGCTTGCTTTAAAGTTTGAAGTAACTTTAATCTAGCTTTAAATATATCTAAAGGATTTAGTTCTACACCATATTCTTTTTCTATTAGTTTTATTCCGGATCTAACTACATTATCTATCGATGGTTCTATTGGCAAAGATTCTAATCTCCCATTTTCTAAAAAGAAAACTTCTTCTGATGAGAGTTTTTCGGTAGATTTTTTGAGCTCTTTTTTAATGAATTCTATTTCTTCATCAAAAAAACCTACTCCTTTAATAATGTTAGTAGGTAAACCAGCATTTACATGTTCGAACATAACTCTACTTTCTTTTGCTAACTCTTTTGGTAAGATAGGTTTCCAAGCATACATTAGAGTTTTATCAATCATAGTAGCTTGTGTGCTGTGTTTTAGAGCAGGTATAGTGTAAACTCTTGGAGAGGTCATTTCTTTTATAGCCAAATATCTTGAAACTAATGGTCTACACATGTTTTTGTATTCTTCAACAGATTTTTTTCTCATTTCCACTAGTTTAACTAACTCTTTAAACCTTTCTTCAACAGCTTTTCCAAATAAGTTATCTCTCCACTCTAAGTAGAGCTTGTTTTTGGTTGCTAGAACAACACCTTCAGCTTCAGATACGTCATATTTCTTTTTTATTTGCTCAGGATCTTTATCTTCATCAGATAGTTTCATAAAATCTGAGATAATAGTAGGCCATCTAGGAGCAATTAACTTTAATGCTACAGTTTCTCCAGTATGAACATCTACCTGATCAATGAAAATAGAGCGCAGAGACTGATCAGCACGTTTAAAGATTTTCTCACCTTCTTCTATTTTACCTTGTTTAATTAATTCTTTACCTTTTTTAATGTTTTTTAAAAGTATGACAAATTCTTTATATTTTCTCAAATCATGTTTTATCAAATCTACATCCGCTATAGCTGTTGATATACTAACTAAATGTTGTTTTATTTGAGCAATTATTTGCTCCTTTTCTTTTATTATAGAATTGTATGCTGGAAAGAGCGGTGTTATTTCTACAGAATCCTCGATCTTATAGATTTCAAAACCATTTCTTCTAAAAAAACCAACGGTTTTGAAAAATAAAGCACTTCCACTCCCAACTTTTAATGTAGGATTTAT
This sequence comes from Candidatus Aenigmatarchaeota archaeon, assembly GCA_025058985.1. Classification (GTDB taxonomy): domain Archaea; phylum Aenigmatarchaeota; class Aenigmatarchaeia; order CG10238-14; family SpSt-28; genus JANXEB01. The sequence continues at coordinate 800 of JANXEB010000111.1, read as the reverse complement.
TTTCTCCATAGCCAAAGGTGGTAGGATGTTCAAACCTTCTCCGAATCCAAGTGCTTCTACAACATCTTCTCCCATTGTAGGAGTTATGAAAAACTTTACAGGCATAAATTAATTTTACTTAAAAATTCAAAAATAGTTTTTACTATTAAAAAAGCTTCTTCATTACTTAAACTTCTGGAAAGGTTCATTAAACAAAAATCTAAGATAAAGGCTTTTAGTTTAGATTTTTCAAGAAAATTTCTAATGTCTTCAAAGTTTATACCATTTGGTTCAGGATATTCTGTAGAGCTAATGAGCGAAGGATCATAAACATCGAAGTCAAAGGAAATGTAAAGATTGTTCATCCCTTTTTTCATAAATTTTTTAACTATTTTTATCTTTTTTAATTTTATAAATTCATACTCATCTTCGTCACAAGATCTAGCTCCGAAGAAAAATACATTAGAAACTAAACCTTTCTCCATACTTCTTCTAAGCCATGTGGCATCGTTTAAGTGTCTATTTCCGTAAATTTTTTTATCTTTGTATTGACTTTTTAAATCTAAATGAGCATCAAAAATTAAAATATTTGGTTTATTAGGAATAGATTTTAAGACATAGTAAGTTGATAGATGAGAATTACTGAATATGAGTGGCGTTTTTTTTATTTCGAGGATTTTTTTCACTTTTTTTCCAACCTCAAAAACGTTATAGTTTCCTAAATCAAAAATTCTGATATTCTCCAACAAATTCTTTCCTAGTTGCAAATCAAATGGTTCCACATACCAACTAGTTTCTCTTATTTTTTCTATAATTTTTTT
>JANXEB010000036.1 GCA_025058985.1 Candidatus Aenigmatarchaeota archaeon | reverse complement strand
AATTTCTTAATATTTTCTCTTGATTTTTCGGATAATATTCTTTTAAACATTTTTTCTTTCATATTTTACGAAAACTTTATTTATTTCTTTGATTATATCTTCATATACGTTTTTTATACTTTTCTCTCCGTTTATCTTAATAATTTTTACTATCTTGTTTATTCTTCTGTCTTTCAGAATTTCTTCGTATTTTTCTTCTATTTTTTTCAGTAAATTAAGTTTTTCAAATATCTTCCTTCCTTTTTTTATTCTTTTTATGGCAATTTCTGGCCTTACTTTTAAATATATTAGTACGTTTGGTAAAGGAAATAGTTTTAAATTAAAGTCAAATAGTGCGTCGTATAAGTTTTTATTTTCAGCAGATCCGTAAGCTATCGTTGAAAAGAAGTATCTGTCGCATATAACAAAATATCCTTTTTTTAGCATTTTAACTATTTCTTCCGTATGTTCAGATCTTTCCGCCATCATTAATAACTGAATAGCCAAACTATTTAGTTTTTTTCTACCATCTAAAGCCTTTTTTATAACATTCCCAGCAATTTTATATGTTGGCTCTTTTGTTAAAAATACTTTTTTGTTAAGCTTCTTCAAATAATTTACCAATAACTTAGATTGTGTAGTTTTCCCTGATCCGTCTATACCTTCAAACACTATGAACATTAATTAATTTTTATTAATCAAAAATTTATGAGAAAAATAGCAATATCTTCCATGAAAACTGGTGTCGGAAGAACATTTTTTAGCTTTTCGCTTTCCTACGCACTTAGAGAAATGGGTAAAAATGCTATAGCTGTTCTAGAGAACTTAAAAATTCCTACAAAAAACTACTTAGAGAATTTTTTATTAGAAAAAAAAGTCGTAGACAATTATATAACATACTTTGAAGGTCTATCTATATTGGTTTATAAAGGTGAAGTAGAGCTAAGTAGAGAAGCAATTAATTTACTTTTAACAAAACTAGAAGAAGAAAAAAAATTTGATATTTTAATTTTCGACATTAGCTGTAAAACAATAATGAAACACTGCGAATTATTTGATGAAATTATTTTTATTTCACTACCATATAAAGAAGAACTAATAGAGTTAAAAAATTTTTTAAAAAATATTGTAAGGAAAACCTACGTTGTTATAAACTTTTTACCGACAGGCATGGAAATAGATGAACAAAGTATATCAAATTTTTTAGGAGTTGAAGTTTTGGGTAAAGTTAACTATGATGAAAGTGTTCAAGAAAGTATTTACTATAGATTACCAGTTGTTTTTTATAAAAAATACTCTTTATCATCAAAACAAATTTTTGAAATAGCTCACAAACTTTTATTAAGTAAATATAAAGAAAAATTTTTCTATAAAATCTTAAGATTCTTTGATAGTTTAAAAAAATCAAAAATTAAACTCTCTGTTGAAGAGCTTTCTGTTTAAACAATAATTTTATAATAAATTTTTTTATTTTCAAAATCTAACTCAAAACATTCTGTGAGATTTTCTTTAATTAGAATAGTTGATGCATTAACTTCTTTACAAACTTTTTCTATATTACTTTCTATTATCTCAATAAATGCTGATTTTTTATCTAAATAAATATCAACTTTTTGATCGACCTTTAACTTTAACTTTTTTCTATTTTCTTGAATATTTCTTATCAACTCTCTTAAAAACGCTTCTTTTTTTATTTCTTCATCTAAAGTTATTGGTATATATATACTTAACTTTTCTAATTCTTCCCCAACATAATTTTTATCTTCAAATTTTTTGACAAAAACTATCTCCTTAGCATTACACATATTCTTTATAATTTCTCCATAATTAGTGATCAAGTTTTTAATCTTTTTGCCTCTTGTCTTCACCACTATTTTTTTCAAAGGCCATCTTAGTTTTATTTTTGCCTTTTCTCTTAATGAAAGTACATTATTAATAATTTTTTTAACTTCCTCCATTTCTCTTTCTAGTTTTTTATTTATGAACTTTTTATCAACCTTAGGATATCTCTCTTCAAATATAGATTCTTTTTTATCTAAACCAATTTCTAGATAAATTTTTTCTGATATAAACGGCGCTATAGGAGCTAATAGCTTTACTAAACTAATTATAACATAGTAAAGAGTTGAAATAGCTGCATTTTTACTTTTTTCTTCTGCATAAATCCATACTCTATCTCTAATTTTCTTAATGTAAAACCTGCTTAAATCATTTACGACAAAATCTAAAAAACTTTTACCAAATTTATTGAATTCAAAATTTTTAATGTATCTATTGGAATTCTTTATTAATGTATTAACCTTTGATAAAATCCATAAATCCTCAATTTCTAAATTTTCTAGAGAAAATTTCCAGTTTTCATGTTTGTACATTTTAAAAAACTCAAAACAATTTAAAAATATGTTAAACTGTCTTCTCAATTCATCTATAACCTTAAAACTAAAGTTTTGTTGTTCCCAAGGAGCATTCCCATAACAATAATAAAATCTTAAAACATCCACCGGTATTTTTTCTATAGCATAACTTGCGTCTATCACATTCCCCAAACTCTTACTCATTTTTTCTCCTTTTTCATCTAAAACCCAACCGTTCATACAAACAGTCTTGTATGGAGCTTTATCAATAAAAGCAACTGAAACAAACATCAAAGTATAAAACCATCCTCTTATTTGATCTTGGCTTTCATCTATTAAATCAACAATCCTAAATTTTTTAGTTAAGAAAGGATAACCTATGGATGCAAAAGGAGCAACACCACTATCATACCAAACATCAAAAATATCCGGAATTCTTTTAGCTTTTCCACCACAAGCATTACATTTTATGATTATCTTATCAACTACATGTTTGTGTAAATCATCTAGAACATTTACATCAATTGCTTTTTGCAAAAGTTCATCTACACTACCTATGACAATGATTTGATTACAACTTTCACATATCCAAACAGGAATTGGTATTCCCCAAAACCTTTGTCTAGAAATGCACCAATCAATAGCATCCTTTACCCAATTTCTAAATCTATCCTTAGCAAAACTCGGTAACCACTTAACTTTTTCGTTTTCAGAAAGCATTTTTTCTTTTATTTTATCAACCGATATGAACCATTGCTTTGTTAATCTAAATATTAAATAAGACTTACATCTCCAACATAATGGGTAAGAATGTGTAATGTATTTAAAATAAAGGAGTAAATTTTTATTTTTTAACTCTTCTATTATCAATTTATCAGCATCTTTAACAAACATACCATTGAATTTACCAGCTTCTTCCGTGAATTTTCCATTGTTGTCTACTGGAGAAAATGCTGGTAGGTTATAATGCTGTGCAATATAATAGTCTTCTTGCCCGTGGCCGGGAGCAACATGAACAACACCAGAACCTTCGTTAACATTAACGAAATCGAAAAATTCTCCTTTCATTTCAACAGATTTTTCTAACACACCGTGTTTATAAGATTTTGATTTTAGTATTGGAATTGATAGAATTATTTTTCTAAAATTAATTTTTTGTTGAAGAGGACAATCTATAAGTGGTAGATATTCTAAACCTTCTAAGCTTTTTCCCTCAAAAACTTCTATAACTCTATAATTTTCATCCTTTAACAACTCTTTAAAAATATATTCAATTCTTTTTTCTGCTAAAATCAACTTTTCTCCATTATATTCTACTTTGACATATTTTTCATTTGGATGCACTGCTATTGCAACATTACTTAACAAAGTCCATGGTGTTGTAGTAAAAACCAAAACATATTCTTTTTCTTTACCCTTCAAAGGAAATTTGACAAATATGTGTGGATCTAAAACATCGGCATAACTATCAGTAACTTCATAACCAGAAAGCGCTGTTTCACATCTAGGACACCAAAAATATGCTCTTTCTCCATGATATACTAATCCTTTCTCGAAAATTTTTTTAAAGACATACCAAGCTGATTGGATATAATAATTTTCTAGGGTTAAATAAGGTTTAAAATATCCTCTCCATGCACCAATTTTTCTATAAACTTCTAGCCATATTTTTTCATTACCACTAGCTTTTTGTCTACACAATTCAATAAATCTTTCAACTCCAAAGTTTTCAATTTCTTTTTTAGTCTTTATTTGCAACTCCCTCTCTACAATATTTTCTATTGGTAAACCGTGACAATCGAATCCTGGCTGAAAAATAACATTTAATCTGTTCATTAAGTAAAATTTACTCCACACATCTTTAAAAACTATAGTTTTTATATGTCCGACATGTGGGGTTGCATTAACGTACGGCGGTCCGTCTAAAAGAAAAAAAGTCCTTTTACCTTTTTTAAAGTAAGTAAGCTTTTCTATAATTTTATTTTTTTCCCAATATTCCTTTATTTCATTTTCTATTTTTTTTAAGTCCAACATGCTTTCTTCTTGCTTTATAAACATCTAGGATTATTTTTCTTATGTTTACCTCTGATTCTATTATTAGTGTATAGATAGCTGCATAGAAAGATATGAAGGCTATTATAACAATAAAAATAAGTATAACACCTGGTAAAGCTGGATTTATATTACTAATAAAATCTTTAAACAACCAAAAAAGAAAAATTGTAAAAATAACAAAAACTATCACTTTTAAAGATCTTCGTAGCTTGTTTATAGACACTTCTTTTTTTATGTTCAAAAAATATGCAAAAAGTCCGGAAAGCGCATCACTTATTTCATTGATTTCCCTTATTGTTAAAACCAGAATAGATGTTGATGTAACAACGCTAATCATACTAATTAAATGGGGTAGTTGTATATTAGATATTGGAGCTATTTCTTTCGAAAGTGGTATGAATATAAACCTAGAAAACAGAAGAACTATACCTAAAAAAATACAAAGAAGTATAAACTTTGGTAAAGACTTTCTCAATTTGACTATAGATATCAAATAAAGTCTTTCTGAAGGGTCCATAAAATTAATAAAATCTAAATAAAATTAATGCCCATATTTGGTAAGAAGGAGGATAAAAGGGGGAGAGGGGTCATTCCAGTGGATAGAGTTAAGGATTTATCCTCAAAAGGATTTTCTGAGCCAGAAATAATAGATATTTTGAGAAGAGAAGGATATAGCCCAGAAGAGATTGATAAAGCTTTTACACAAACTATAAAGACTGCTGTTGAAGGTAAGGAAGAAGTGAAACAAGAAACCACTACAACTTCCATTACTCCTTCATCGCCGACTACATCGCTTCCCACCTTAAAAGAGCTTGAAAGTATTTTTGAAGCAAAACCAAAAACTATGGAAACATTAGAAGTTCCAGAAACTTCTCTTCCTTCGTCAACAAGAGCCTTAAGTGAAGAATATATTGAATATATAATAGATCAAAAACTAATAGAAGTGTATCAAAGGTTTGAAGATATTTATTACAGAATTGAAGAAATTGAGAAGTCTATGAAAGAAATGAACAATAACATATCAAATCTAGCAAGAAAAAAATTGATTGAGGGGGAAGAACTTGGTAAAAAGTTTGAAAGCTTTAGCGAAAACATACAAACAATAACTGGTAGAGTAAGTAGTCTAGAAAAAGCTTTTAAAGAAACTTTACCATCGCTAGTAGAAGCGATAAGAAGCTTGAATGAGTCTTTGAGAAGAAGCAGATGAAAATAGATGAGAAACTAATTTCTAAAACAAATGTTGGTGTTTTTGGTCACGTTGGCCATGGAAAAAGTACTTTAGTTAATGCTATTACTGGAATTTCTACTCTAAGGTATTCTGAAGAAATAGAAAGAGGGATAACTATAAAACTTGGTTATGCGGATGCTAGGATTTATAAATGTAAGAGCTGTGAAAAATATTCTACAAACTCTAAGTGTCCATATTGTTTTTCTGAAACGGAAATAATAAAAACTATTAGCTTTGTTGATTCTCCTGGCCATGAGAGCTTAATGTCAGTTGCTATTACTGGAGCATCTATAATAAATGGTGCTATTATGATAATTGCTGCAAATGAAAAATGTCCGAGACCTCAAACAAGAGAACATTTAATAGCGTTGCAAGCAGCTGGTATCGAAAAGGTTGTTTTTGCTCAGAACAAAATAGATATAGTTAGTAAAGAAAGGGCATTAGAAAGTTACGAAGAAATAAAAAAATTTCTGAAAGGAAGTATTTATGAAAACTCTCCTATAATACCAATTTCAGCTTCCCAGAGAATTAATATAGATAAAATCCTAGAGTTTATAGCTAATGAAGTTCCTGAGATTAATATAAATGAAACTAAAAATTTCAAAATGTATGTTGTAAGAAGTTTTGATATTAATAAACCAGGAATTTCTATAGAAAACATAAAAGGTGGTGTTTTGGGTGGTTCTATAATTTGCGGAAAAATTAAAAGAGGCGATGAAATAAGAATACTGCCGGGAATTAAAATCGATAACAAATATAAACCTTTAGAGACTTATGTAGAAAATATAAGAAAATCTGGCTTTGACCTAGAAGAAGCTAGTAGTGGCGGTTTAGTTGGTTTACTAACATCTTTAGATCCTGCACTAACAAAAGCAGATAACCTAGCAGGAAGTGTAGTTATTGATACAAAAAGAGATTTTGAAATAGAAGAAGAAGCTTACATAAAGTATAAACTGTTTGAAAAAGTTATGGGAATTGAAGAAAACAGGAATGTTGAACCAATAAAAATTGGAGAAAATTTATTGTTAAACATAGGTGTTGTAAAAAACATAGGAAAAGTTATTAATGTTAATGGAGAAAACTTAAGGGTAAAATTTTCTATACCAATGTTCTTTGAGCAAGACGATAAAGTTACTATTTTGAGGTTAATAGACAAGAAATGGAGATTAATAGGTTATGGATATTTGTTTAAATAAAATAAATATATATTTATGAAGGGTGTTAGTGAAGTAGTAGCTATGGTAATGATGCTTGTAATAACTTTAGCATTAGCAGGTACGGCATATGTTTTTATTTCTGGTGCTTTTACAAGGCAAACACAAGGAGTAGAAGTAGTGGATAGTTATTGTGTTGGTGGTAATGTAACTATACAATATAGAAATGTTGGTACAGCAACTTTAGCTAACGTAATGATTAATAGAATAACGCCTACTCCTCCGCAAAACCCTATTAATATAACTAATAACATAGCACCTGGAACTAGTGTTACAGTAACTGATAGCGGGTGTGGAGCAGGTAATTTGTGTACATATAGAATAATACCAAACATTGGAAGAGCGATTCCGCTTTCAGTTCAATGCACTTAAACGTAGTTTTGTTTATAGTAATACTAGCTTCTTTACTTTTTCTTTATCTTTACTCTATTAATACAACTCAAGAGATTCTTGATATAAAACATATAAACGAAAGTTTACTAGGTAAAAAAGTTATAGTTGAAGGTATTGTAAAATCTGTCAAAAGTTATAAAGGTCATTATTTCATAAGTTTTTATGAGAGTAATGTAACTGTTGTATTTTTTAGAGATAGTGTTAATGAAAAGGTTAAAAATTTGAAAACTAACACAGAAGTTAAAATAATAGGAGTTGTTAACAAATATAAAAATAAATTAGAAATAATAGGAGAAGATATAGTTTATGCTTGATCTCGTTTTTAGTTTTGCTATTGGAATTATAATAGGTTCTTTAAGTGGCTTGATTCCTGGTTTACATATAAACAATTTATTACCATTGATTTCTCTTTTTGGAATTTTTCATGGAGAAAGTGGATTAATATTAATTTCTTCTATGGTAGCTTCTCAGCTAGTTTTCAATTTTCTAATTAGTACTTTCTTTGGAGCAGCTGATGATGAAAACAACTCTTTAGCTGCTCTACCATCTCATAAATTGCTTTTGAGTGGAAAAGGTATGAAGTCTGTAGTTAGTTTAATTTATGGTTCATTATTAGGTTTTATATTTTCTTTAATTCTAATAGCAATTCTCTTTGGTGTTTTAAAACAACTCTATATGTATTCTAGAAATTTAATAGCATACATAATAATTTTGGTAATAACATATTTAATTTTGCTAGAAAGAAAATTGAGTAAAATTTTTAAGTCAATACTTATATTTTTAATTTCAGGAATTTTTGGAATTATTGTTTTGAATAATTTAAACTTTCAAGCAGAAGACAAAATATTGCCAGCTTTAACTGGACTATTTGGAATAAGTTCTTTAATAACTAGTATTTATACAAAAACTAAAATACCAAAACAAGATTTAGATTTAAAACTAAATATTAAAAGTAAAAATATACTAAAAGCTTCTATCGTTGGTAGTATAGCTGGTTTTATCGTTGGTTTATTGCCAGCCATTGGAGTTGCACAAGGAATTATCTTAGTTTCTAGTTTTATTAAGCTTAATAATCCAATAGAATTTCTTTTGGCTCAAGGATCTGTAGTT
>JANXEB010000103.1 GCA_025058985.1 Candidatus Aenigmatarchaeota archaeon | reverse complement strand
TTATTTAAGTTTTATTATAAATTTTGAAATTTTTACGAAATTTTTATAAAAAAATTTAAATAAATACTAAAATATAAAACTTTATGATAGAATTTACAAAAGATAAATTTAAAAACGACATTTTCAAAATAGTTAGCAATCCTACTATGCAAAAAGTTTATGAAATATATGATAAAGTTAGCTCAGCTATGAGAGAATTTCTAAACAAAAATGGATTCTTAGAGTTCAAAGCAATTTTAATCGGTCCAGCAACAGATCCTGGAATAAGAGGGGCTAAACAGGTTTCAATAGATTATTATGGACATGAATATAAAATAATGAGTAGTGCAATACTTTATAAGCAATTACTTTCAATAGCTAGAAAACATTCCGGAAATTCTGGAAAAATCTACCTTTTCGGTGATAACATAAGGCTAGAACCAGTAGAAAGAATGTATTCAGATAGGCATCTCGTGGAATTTATTCAAGTCGATTTAGAAGTTGCCGGTATAGACCATTTTGAAGCAATGAAAATAGCAGAAAATTTGTTTGTATATGTATGTAAAAAGTTAAAGAAATATGAAAATACTCTAATGGAAATTTGGAAATTTTTTGAACCAGAATGGGAATTACATGGATTAAAACCTAGAAAAAAACTAAAAATACCAAAAATACCATTCAAAAAAATTACACATAAAGAAGCTATTGATATGATAAAAGAATTTTTAGAAAAAGACCCAGAAGTATTGAAAAAAATGGAAACAATGTTTAAATTAAAACCAGAGGAATTGAGCTATAGTAAAGAAATTCCACTAGAATACGAATGGCTAATTTCTTACATGCATGATGAACCATTTTTCGTTTACGATTATCCGAAAACTGCAAGAGGATTTTATGATAGAGAATATCCAAATAAACCAGGTATATTAATGGACTTCGATATGATTTTGCCAGATGGATATGGAGAAGTTATTTCTGGAGCAGCTAGAGAGTTTGAAGTAGATAAAGTTATTGTGAGAATGAAAGAAAGTGGGGAAGATGCAGAAAAATATAAATGGTATTTAGAATTCTTAAAAAAACATGGTGAACCTACTGCTGGTTTTGGAATTGGTTTAGAAAGAACTGTTAGATACATTTGTGCTTTACCAACTATTTACTTTTCTATACCTTGTCCTAGAATTCCAGGAATTGTATCACCATAGTAAATAAAGTTTTTGCTAAAATTTAATTAATGAATAAAAAAATTCCAAAAATAGAGAAAGTTAAAGAAGCTATTAGAAGAGTTATTTATTCTAGATTAAGAGTAGAATCCTTAGAAGAGTTATGTAATTTAGTATTAAGAGAATTAAAAAGAGAAGATGTAAATTATAGAATTTCTCCAAACAGAATAAAAAAAGTTGTTCTTCAAATGAAAGAAATTAAAATAGAGGCAAAAACAAAGAGATTGAAAAACATAGAAAAAATAGAAAAATGTCCTATTTGTAAATCTAACTTAATAGAAATAAAAACAAAAAACTTATTGAAAAAAGATATAGTAATTGGATATAAATGTGAAAAATGTGGTTATAAAAGCGATTTGAAATCTTTTACACCAATGGAATATATATTTTCAATAAACTTTTCCAATAAAAGTTAATTTCTCTGTTTCTTTTCCACAAACAATACATTTTCCTTTCTCTTTTTCTTCCAAAAAACCTATTGCTTCTAATCCAATTTTAGAAATTTCTTCAAAACATTTTAACTCACCGCACCAATTAGCTTTTGCGATATTTCCACTCTCTATTAATTTATTTAACTCTTTAAAATCTTTACAATTTTTTATAACATTTTTATAAAATTCTTCAACTCTTTTATATAAGTAATTTGGTATTTCATCTTCTAAAAACTTTTTTATTATCTCAATAACTTTATCTTTTTCAACTTTGAACCTTTCTTTTAAATCTCTTCTATAAATAGTATAGAAATTTTCTTCAACTTCCTTTTCTCCAATTTCTATTCTTATAGGAACTCCTTTTATATCCCAAATATTGAATTTTTCACCAGGAGTTTTTTCACTTTCATCAACAAAACTTCTAATATTTTCTTTTATTAATTTTTTATTTAAATCATATGCATAATCTAAAAAATTTTCTTCTCCTTTTGGAATTGTTATTATAACAACTTGAATAGGAGCTATTTTTGGAGGAATTAAAAAACCTCTTTCATCTCCATGTAAACAAAATGCTGCTACTAAAAACCTAGCTCCATTACCAGTACAAACTTGCCAAACATAATTTTTATTTCCTTTTTCATCAACAAAAAATAAATCAAACTTCTTAGCATAAGACTGACCTAAATTATTAACACTACCGTTTTCTAAAAGTTTTCCATTTGGCAAAATAGTATAAAATTCATAAGCTGATTCAGCTCCGGGAAATATTTCATATTTTGGTTTTTCAACTATTATTGGAGGAATATGTAAAACTTCCTTGAAAATAAACTCATATATTTTTTTATGTTTTTCAACTTCTTCATAAGCTTCTTCCCTAGTTTTATGAACTGTATGTATTTCGTGCCAAAAAGTTATTTCTCTATCTCTTATCATAGTGTGAGTAGTTTTTCCTTCTTTTCTAAAAGATGAAACCGTTTGAACTATTTTTATTGGCAATTTACCTTCTGCTATCCAATACTTAAAAATAGGATACATTGCTGGTTCACCAGTAGGTCTTAACATTACTTTCTCTTCTTCTAAATAAAAAGCTTCTTTTTTAAAACCTTCAAACCATTCGTCATTTATCTTAGCAAATTCTAAAGGAACGAAAAGAGGAAAATAAACTTCTTCTATAGAATTTTCCTCAAAAATTTTATTTAAAATTTCAACTAATTTTTTCATTATTTTTAAACCATATGGTAGCCAAATAAAAGTACCTTTTACTGGATATCTTCTATCAACAATTTCAGCTATTTGTAATAAAGAATTGTACCACTCTATAAGGTTATTTTTTTCTGGTACTCTTTCTGGTTTTATTCTATTTTTCTCCACTATTTATCTTAATAATAAATTTATAATTCTTTCAAACTCAGTATAAGGAAGAGCTCCTCTTATTGGAATCGCTTCGTTTGAATTAGTTCTGAGTATAAAGAAGGCTGGTGTTCCGCTAATTCCGTTTTCAGAAGCAATCAAATAATCATCTCTAACATCATCCTTATATCTCTCTTCTTTAATACATTTTTCAAACATAGAAACATCTAAGTTTAAACTAGCTGCATATTCTTTAAATATTTTATATGGTTCATTGCTATAACTCCATTCCTGCTGTTTTTCAAAAAGAATATCGTGCATTTCCCAATATTTGTTCTGTTCATTAGCACATCTACTTGCAATAGCCGCTTCTTCCGCATTTTGATGAAAATCTAAAGGAAAATCAAAAACAAAATATTTTATCAAACCTTTTTCTATGAAATTTGCTTTTATTAATGGTAATGTTTGTTTAGAATGTCTTGCACAAAAAGGACATTGATAATCCGTAAATTCGATTATTGTTATTGGAGCATTCATGCTACCAATAAAGGGTTTTTTGTTTATTTTGTTTAAAAGTTTAGTAGTAAGTTTAATTGTTTGTTGCTCTTCTTCCCTTCTTAAAGGAACTGTCATATCAAAAGATTGTAAAAACAATGTTTTACCATCTTTTGTAGCATAAACAGGAATTTCATTACCACCAGCTAAAATTATAACTTTATATAAGTTATCGAAATCTTCTACTCTAGATAACTCTATTGTAACTCCTGGCGGAACAAGGTTTTTATTAATATAATCAACTACTTTTTTACCAACTTCCTCCTTAGATAAAATTTGTTGAGTTGACGTTGCATTAGAAATTGTTTCTGTACGTTTAAAAGAATAAAAAATGCTTACCGCTAGCATAACTATTAATATGAAAGTTGTGTACATCCAAATATTTTTAAACATAAACTATAATAAGTTACTATAAATAAATATTAGAATGAGGGGAAGTTATATTTTAGTTATAAAGTGTACTAAAAATTGTAAAGTAAAAGTTGGCAGTTTAGGCAATATTTATTTTAGAAAAGGATTTTATTTTTATATTGGTTCTGCCTTGAACAATATTGAAAAAAGAATTCACAGACATTTAAAAAAGAGGAAGAAAATATTTTGGCATATAGATTATTTAACAACAAATAAAAATTTCAAAATATTAAAAGCTATTTATAAAAAATCTAAAAATAGAGAAGAATGTAAAATTTCAAAAATACTTATGAAAAAATTTAAATTTATAAAAAAATTTGGTTGTTCTGACTGTAAATGTAAATCGCATTTATTTTATGGGGGTGCTGGGATTTGAACCCAGATTACTGGCTCCCAAAGCCAGTGTCCTAACCAAGTTAGACTACACCCCCTTAATTAAATTTGAATAATGTATAATAAGATTTTATGGTAGAAAAAAAACCTATGATTGAAAGAATTAAAGAAGTTATGTATGACCCAAAAAGAATTAGAAATGTTGCTACTTCTTCTCATGTTCATCATGGAAAAACTACTTTAACTGATAACTTAATGGCTGGAGCTGGTATGTTAGCTGAAGAAATGGCTGGAAAAGTTATGTTTACATGGTTTGATGAGCAAGAAAGAAAAAGAGAATTAACAATATATGGAGCTAATGTTAGTATGGTTCATGAATATGAAGGAGTTGATTATTTAATAAATTTAGTTGATACTCCTGGTCATGTTGATTTTGGTGGAGATGTAACTAGAGCTATGAGAGCTGTTGATGGAACAATTGTTTTAGTTGATGCTGTAGAAGGAATTATGCCGCAAACAGAAACAGTTTTTAGACAAGCTTTAAGAGAAAGAGTTAAACCTGTTTTATTTATAAATAAAACAGATAGATTAATAAAAGAATTAAAAGTTACCCCACAACAAATGATGGAAAGATTAGAGAAAATAATAAGAGATGTTAATATTTTAATTCAAAGATATGCTGAAGAGCCTTTTAATAAAAAATGGCTTGTTAGTGTTCAAGATGGTAGTGTTGCAATTGGTTCAGCTTACAGAAGATGGGCTATATCATTACCTTATTTACAAAAAACGGGAATAACTTTAAAAGAAATAATGCAACTTTCTAGCGAGGGTAGAGATGAAGAATTAGCGAAACTAGCTCCTTTACATAAAGTTGTTCTTGATATGATAATAAAACACTTACCAAATCCATTGGAAGCTATAAAATATAGATTGGAAAAAATTTGGACTGGAGATTTGAATAGTGAAATTGGTAAAGATATGCTTGAATGTAATCCTAATGGAAGATTAGCAATAATAATAACAAAAATGATTCCAGATCCTCACGTTGGTTTTGTTGCAACTGGAAGAATATTTTCTGGTAAAGTTTATAAAGGTAGAGATGTTTATTTATTAACATCAAAAAGACAAGAAAAAATCCAACAAGTAGCTGTTTTTAAAGGAATACAAAGAATTCCTGTTGAGGAAGTTCCTGCTGGAAATATTGTAGCTATAGTTGGAATACCTCAAGCTTTTACTGGAGAAACCGTTTGTGATGTTGATAAACTAATTGAACCTTTTGTCGAAATAAAACATTTGTTTGATCCTGTCGTTACAAAATCTGTTGAACCAAAAAATCCAATGGATTTAACTAAGGTTGTAGAAGCTTTAAAACAGATAGCTAAGGAAGATTCTACCCTAGTTGTTAAAATAAATCCAGAAACAGGAGAATATCTAGTTTCTGGTATGGGGGAACTACATCTGGAAGCTAAGGTCGAAAATAAGTTAAAGGAAATGGGATTGGATGTTGTTATGTCTCCACCAATTGTTGTTTATAGAGAAACTATTGAAAACTCTTCTCCAGTAGTGGAGGCAAAAACTCCTAATAAACATAATAGATTATATTTTGTTGTTGAACCTTTAGAAGATAAAGTTTATGAAGCATTAGTAAAAAGAGAAATACCTGAAGTTGATCCTAGAGAAAAAGATATAAAACTTTTCAAAAAAATCTCAGAATATGGAATACCTTACGAAACTGCAAAAAAAATAGTTTCTATTTATAACAAATGTATTTTAATAGAGGAAACTAGAGGTCAGTTATTTGTTGGAGAAATAATAGAGATGGTTAAAGATGCTTTTAAAGAAGTTTGTGAAGATGGTCCCTTAGCTAGAGAACCTTTAATGAAAGTTAAAGTCAGACTAGTTGATTGTGATTTACACGAAGATTCCATACATAGAGGTCCTGGTCAAATAATGCCCGCAACAAAATATGGAATAAGACAAGCTATGTTGAAAGCTAATGCAATATTAATGGAACCTAAGCAAATTTTGAGAATAGATATACCAACTGAATATATAAGTGATGTTGTCAGAGAAATAGAAAACAGGAGAGGTAATTTAATTGATATGAAAGAAGAAGCCGGAGCTGCACAAATAATTGCAAAAATTCCTGTTAGTGAAACTTTTGGTTTTGATGCAAAACTAAAATCCATAACAAGTGGAAGGGGGTTTTATAGTTTAATAGAAAATGTTTTTGAAAAAATTCCAACAGATTTAAGAGAAAATATTATAAAATCTATAAGAAAGAGGAAAGGATTGCCGGAAGAAATTCCTAAAGCAGAGGTTTGATAGAAGTTTTGTTTAATGAAATTATTAATAAACTAAAAGCTGAAGAAGAGCTAAGAAAAAACATTTGTGAAAAAATTATAAAAAATACAGAAATAAAGAAAAAAATAGATTTAGATGTAGAAGAGTTTTCGGTTTGTTCGGTGGATAGTGGTTTTACCAAGAAAATGCTTTCCGCAATAGATATCTCTATAATAAAAACTGCTTCAGTTTTTTTAAAGTTCAAGAACAATAAACTAGTAGAATTCAGAAAATACCCAGAAAATGTAAAAGAAGAGTTATTTTATTTTAAAACTTTTAGTGAGCTTGAACTAAATAAAAAACTAAACGAAAAAAGATGGCTAAAAGAAGTAAACCTAGCTATGGAAGCTTGTAGAATATTTAAACCAGATGTTTTGTTATTGGATGGGCCTTTGTTAAACACTAACATTTCTAAGAAAACTAATGAGTGTGTCTACGAAAATCTTTTATCTTTAAAAGATGAACTAAAAGATTTAATAATAGCTGGAATTGTAGAAGATAGTAGGAGTGTAGCTTTGTGCAATTTTTTAGCTAAGTTTGATTTATTAACAAATGAAGAAAAAATTTTAATTGAAAAATCTTTTGATACAAACATAACTCACCACTTATTAAAAAATCTTGAAAGAACTATTGCTTTACCTTTATATAAAAAAATAAATTTTTTCTATTTAAAGGTCTCTCAATTTGATAGACCTTTGAAAATCGAAGTTATAAATAATATTGAAGAGGAGATAGACAAGCTTTCTTCTATAATAATTAAAACAGCTTTTAGTAATTATTATACAATTCCGATTCCTATAATAGAAGCTGATTTATCCGCTAGAGTTAATGAAAATGCTTTAAACGAAATATGTGAAAGGTTTAAAAGTTTAATGGAAAATTTACCATCTTTGTTTAAGTTGAGAAGAGATTCTAGACCTTTATAGTTTTTTAACTTGGAGTAAACAAGTTTGGTATGTGATTTTGGAAAAATAGGTTTTAAAATTAATTTCTAATAGTTTCCTCTTTTATAAAAATTGTTGGTTCTATTAAAGAATATTTTCTAATAAAATAAACATCAAAAAAATATGGAGATCTATGTAATGTTGTTATTCCACCTGTTTTTTCATATCTTCCACCTAAATTATAATTTAGAGTTAAAACGGGTGTATTTCTATCTGTAGTTGTTCCATCTCCTAATTGACCCCAATAATTATAACCACAACAAGCTATTGAATTATTTGATAATAAAGCACAAGAATGAGAACTACCTACGGAAGTTCTTCCACCAATAGAGCCATCAAAAGTTAAATTAAAAGTTATAAAAGTACTATAACCATTGCTTAAAGAATTTGCATTAATATTTCCATAATTATTTTTCTTCTATAAGAAAATCCATCTAACCAATTAATATCTTTAACAAAAACAACAAAAATCCAACTTCTATTTGTATTTGATAATAAAACTAATTTTCTTTTTCCAGAAGGAATTAATTCTTTTAATTCTAAAGCAACCATATG
>JANXEB010000013.1 GCA_025058985.1 Candidatus Aenigmatarchaeota archaeon | reverse complement strand
GATCGGTTTATATGAACTAGTAATTATGAAGTAACTTTCTAAATCATTAATACCTATTTTTCCTCTTTTTAAAGTTATCATTTTAAGAATTCTTTTTTCTACAGGATGGTCAATGACTTTATATTTGCCGTCTCTATCCTTCAAAAATCCATTATATTTAAGATCTTTAGATATATCTTCCAGAGTTTTTACGCTTTCTATGTCAGGAAAAAGCCCGATGCGGGTTCCATACTTTACAAATTTGTATAAATTTTCTATATTTTTATCAAAAACTTCTTTTGGAGTTAGATAGTCCTCAATAAAATTTATATAGAATTTTAGTCCATCTCCAAGCCCTGCTGGAGTATTTGTATACTTAAGTATAGGAGAGTCTACAACCATACCACGAGATTTTTGATCCTTGAGCCAATCTTCTAGCTTCTTATCAATTTCAATTTTTTCCTGAACAATTTTTTCAACTTCTTTCTTTAGTAATGATTCCTCGATTTCTTTATAATGTTTTGAAGTAGCTCTATAAATTACCATTATTATCTTAACCAATGTTGGATGCAATTTAATTGACAATACTAAATTATCCCCATTCTCTCCAAGTTCTTTCTCTTCAATTTTCTCTTTAGCTTTCTCTGTAATTTCCCCAGTATATACAATTAAAACCATGTGAATAGGTGTTTTTTCCCAACTTTTAATATACCGATGAATCTCCTCAACATCTTCTGCTGTAAGATCGCCATTAGCAGCATAGAGGAGTGTATTTATCTTTGCTTCGTTTTCATTTAGACTAATATCCAATAAACCTAAATTTTTCTCTTCTATTTTTTTGGATACTCTAAAAAGTTTAGATCCTTTAAAAACTTCCAACAAAGCACTAATAATGGATCTTCTATATTCTTCCGCTAATCTTCTTGTAATCTCTCTCCATAATTTCATTTTTAATTCTCGATCTTTTATAAAATCTAATTCTTTTGGAATTGGCGTTGGATATATTTGAGAAAGCAATTCGTCACTAGCTAAGTAGTATTTTTCATCACTACAAAGTTTTCTAAACTTATTTTTTATTTCGGTCGCCCTATCTTCAGTTATACCTTCGAAAAACGATAGAATACTATCTTCATCTACTGGTAAGTAAATTTCTTGATTTAATTCATTATTCTGTGATATATTATAGAAGACCATTCTATCTATAACTTCTTCTATTTTCTCAACGTAATTATCTATCTTTAAAATTTCTGTGTCTCTTTCTTTGGTAATAAATTCAGACAACTTATTTTTTACTTCTTCCAAACTATACTCCTCTTTCAACTTCGCGACAGTTAAAATTGATCTAAGTATGCCTAATTTTCTTTGTAGGGTATTGTTTATTATGTTAATAATGTCTGGAACTTTATAATTTGGTTTAATTCTCTCTCCGATTTCATCCTGCGAAAATGGTTTGTATTCACCTATCAATAAATTCAAAGTTTTTGTACAATACTCCCCAAGAATACTTGTTTTTTGATCTCTAACTATACTTAAAATTTTACTATAATTTTCGTTATCAATGCATTGGCTGGAGCCTCCATACACGAATATATTTTCACCCCTAAAGAAATCTATAAAAAGTTCGTAGTCAATAATTTTCATCTTGTCTATCTCTGGTACTTCATTTTTTGCCCTATTCATTAACCTCGTTAACTTACTTACGATATTGCCAAGATTTCCATGAGCTATTCTATAAATACCATGTAAAATTCCTACACTTTTTATTGGAAGAGTTGTCGGTAAATTTTCGTCAAAACAGTATTTCAATAATTTCCACATAAAAGGAATACACTCATATTTTTTGACTTCTGGTAAATATATCACTCCAATTCTTCTTCCTAATCCTCCAAAGATTAAGGATGTCTCGTCACTAACTTGGAGTCTATAGAAGGCATCTGGGGTTGCAGCTATTACAAAGTGTAAACAACCTTCAAATTTGCCACCCTCATAGATTGGCCTAAATTGTCCATTAATGATTTCTTTAATACCCGAAATTATCTTTTTTAGAATTTCCATATCTAAAAGCAATTCTTCAAATTCATCTATAAAAACTATAATCTTTTTTCCTCTCGCGAGTAAACACTTTATAGAGTCTTCAACAAAGTTATTTGGATCACTATATTCGTAGTGATCAGGTATTTCTTCTCTTTCTGATTCGCTTTTTATACTTGTAAACAGTGCTACTAAAAATTGAAGCGATGGTAGGGGTGTTACAGAGATCAATTTTTCTACTTCAGGCATTTTAAAAGAGTTAGAAAGTGTAGATGCTGAAACAAAAAGAGGAAGATAGTTAATCCTTTTACTCTCGGGCTCAATATATCTCTTAAATGCATCTGTTTTTCCTTCTCCCCATTCTCCTACAATAACTCTTACTATTGGTTTTCTTTCGATTTCTAGTATACTTAAAAAGTCTTCTAACTCTTTTTTAACTTTTAATCTACTTTCTATTGAAATTTTTTCAAATCCTTCAAAAACAACTCCTGCATCGCTCGGAAGTTTTTTAAATGCTATTGTATACATTTTCCCACCTCCATTTACAAATTATCTATAACATTAGTTTCGCCTATTGTCGGTTTAACTTTTCTATCTTCTTTTGGAACCCTCACAACTAAAGGAAATGGTACCGGAACCATCTGTCCACTAATAATTACTTCACCGGTATCCAATGTCGTAAGGCTTGCTGCAAGTGATGGAGGTAAACCACCAGTCACACTTTTTACAAAACTAACGTCCTCAGGAGATACTCTATGAATAAAGAAGGTGTTGCACATTGAAAGAACGATTCTATCAACAAAAGAAGGTCTCTGAGAAACTAAACAAAGAGCTAAACCAAATTTTCTACCTTGAGTAGCTATTGCAGAAAGTTTCGAATGCGCTAAGCTAGAAGATATGGGGTAAGATTTATCCGGGCAAAAATTTTGCGCTTCTTCAATTATAAATAATAGATGCTTTTGGATTCCATTCACTTTATATTTTGTAAACTTATCAAATAAAATTGTAGCCAAATATGTTATTACAACTTGTTTTGTTTTCAAATCTACACCTGGTGCCCCTTCTGCTGAAAAGTCTAATACTATTAAAAATCTGTTCTTTGTAATCTCATCAACAAAATCTTCATTTTTTAATGGTGAATCGGAGGACAATAATCTGTAATTTTCCTCTAATTTAAAAAATTCAGTTAATTGATTTGTTATAGCCCTAATCGTAGCTTGATGAAATTCTTCATTACGTAATCTTCCCACGTATTCCAAAACTGTCTCTCTATTTCTACAAATGAGTTCATGTAAGGAGTTGTATCCATCATCATGGAGCAGTTCAAAAACTCTAATCAATCCACTAATCTGTTGTTCTGCACCTTCAGTAGTCCCTTTAAGATATGTCACTATAATTTCTGCCAAATCTCGATGATTGAGAAAATCAAGACAGATGGCTATTGGTTTTATAAATTTTTTTATTCTAAATTTATAATTTGAATAAATTTTAGGAAAGACGTATCTATAAACACCAGCTGATTTTATCCACTCTAAATTTTCTAAACCTTCTTTTTCTACGTAATTTACATAATCTATATAATCCCCATGTGCATCAACTACTATCATCGGATAAGATGTACTTTCTGTATCGCTTTTCGGTATATGCATAAGTTTTTCAATTAAATATCCAGTACTAAATGATTTACCACTACCAGTAACTCCAAAAACAGCTAAATGCATTGGTATCTTTTCAACATCCAGAGGAACTGGTAACTTACCGTATCCACTAAGTGAACCGAATTTAATAATTCCTTTATAGTCTCTATTAGATAACTTTCTATCTTTCGAAATACCAAATAGTTCCTCTTCATAATTTGTATACCTTTCTGGTTCAATCTTAACAACAATGTCTCCTGGTCTTGGAGGGTAATCGATCTCTTTTTTAGGTATCTCCATTAGCAGTTCCAATTTACAAATCTCATATTGTCGAGCAACAGTTTCTGGAATTGATTTACCCTCTCTTCTCGCTTCGCTCCAAACGTCACCTTCAGTATAGAAGGCATTATAGGGGATTATTTGAGAAACTCTACAAAGTATTTTTCTATCGCTCGAAATAATTATTAAAAGCATACCCTCTTTTATCTTCCCTTTTTCTGCACTTTTAAATAGTTGGCAACTTGCTTCGCTTGTACTTGCACCACTTAAAATTATCCCGATAGCATTTTCTTCACGGATCATTGTTCTCACCTCATCTTACTTGTAATAAGTTGTTCGAGGGGGTCTAAGCTCTTACTTTTCGTCAATATTTCTTCGTAGAGAATCTCTGCTGCCCCCTTTCTTATATTACACTTTTCATGTGCTAATAAAATAGGCAATGGATCCTGTCCGGGATAAGTCCATTGATCCAACGCATTAATAATCTTACCTATCTTTAACTCGACCAAAGCTATATTTTCAGATGGTTGGAAATCAAAAGGAACATCTATTCTTAGAATATTCGAGTTTATTTCCTTTTCATAGAAAAAGGTGACTACATAAATTCCCTCTTTCTTGTATTCTTTATATGGTGCCAAATCAAGCTTAGAAAGGTCAAACCAAGGAGTATATAAAGACCCAACTAAGTTGCGTTGCCTTAATTTTTTAAAAAGAAATAGCATCAAGTGTTGATCCGTTGGAAAATTCTCAACCTCTTTAATACCATAATCTTCTTTCATAATATCGATAAAAAACCTATCACGAACTTTTTTAACGCACCCAATAACTATCGAGTTTTTTATACATTCCTTTAAGGCTCTACATCGATATTTTATGTATTCTCTGTCGCTATGGAATGAAAACGGGGGGTCTACAATTGGGCCGTCTATAAAAACAAAAGATTCTATGCCCCTACTTCCCCAATTTAAGATAGCTTTTGATTCTGCTGTTAACATCCCAATCTCGGCTTCTAACATAACATTTGGATTTTTTTGTTCATCAATTTCTTCTATTCCTGCTGAAACTTGGACTCCTGGAATGGAGTTTATTCCATCCTTGAATATTATCATGGCAACACTCCAAAAACAATACCACTTTCCACCAATACCGCCCACGAGTTGGTTACTTCCATCTATACCTATCGCTACCACCTTGTTCTCAATTACATTTTTATTTAGTTTGAAATAATCTTTTTGATTTAGGGTTTCAATAATTTTTTCAGTTAAATTTCTTAGTTTTTTTAACTCTCCTTGAACCTTCTCACCCTTTCTTTGTGCCGAATCAATAAGTTGGATAAGTGTTTCAGGTTCAGTCTTATTGAATTCTATTCTTTTGAGTCTTTCCTTCAATTCTTCATATTCCATAGTTTATTACAGTTAAATTGAAGTTATATTTAAATTTTCCGATTAATAAGTTTTGGAAATTTGGATATTTTAAAAGCTTTTATCTAATTCCAAAGACTTAAAGCTTTTATCTGCGAATATTCTTCCTTCTTTAATCCTAAATCACCTTGAAATATTTATCGCTTGATGTTTTTTAGAAGATAAAGAGAAAAAGGACTCTTTAATCAAAAATATCTCTTATTTAATCTACAGTGGTTTTTCAAAGTTTTTACAAACTCATTTTTGTTGAAAATCATGCTTTAAACATCCAAAAACTTTAAGTGTTCTAAAGTTCTAAGTTTTATAGTTAGGAACAAAAATTATTTCTACGGAGAAAATTGAGATATTCTACTTCTTTTCTAATATTTTCTTCTGGTAAGTTGTATAGCCAAAATTTTAAGCACTTGTAAAATTCTGCTTTTTTTGTTTCTACCCATGATTTTTTCTTTTCTTCTTTTTTCTTTTCTACTTCTACTTTTTCCATCTCTTTTTCTATTTCCACTTTTTTTACCTTTGCATGGTAATAAAAATAGCAGAGAAGTGGGTAATCTTAGCTTAAACTTCTTATCAGAACCAAAGAAATAATGCTTTAACAGAGTCCTTATATGCTGAGATAGGTTTAAGCCTCTTTCTTTCTCTTGTTCTAAAATCATTATCAAATCGTTATC
This sequence comes from Candidatus Aenigmatarchaeota archaeon, assembly GCA_025058985.1. Classification (GTDB taxonomy): domain Archaea; phylum Aenigmatarchaeota; class Aenigmatarchaeia; order CG10238-14; family SpSt-28; genus JANXEB01. The sequence continues at coordinate 8 of JANXEB010000013.1, read as the reverse complement.
CTTTCCTA
>JANXEB010000114.1 GCA_025058985.1 Candidatus Aenigmatarchaeota archaeon | reverse complement strand
TTAAATCTAAAAGCACAACCCTTTTTCTAAAAATCGAAGATAGAGCTACTGCCAAGTTTGCAGTTAAAATTGTTTTTCCAACACCGCCTTTACCAGAAAATATTGATATCACTCTAACCATTTTATAAATTTTTTACAACTCCCATATTTTTTAGCTTATGATATTCGGTAGGAGTATATCTATGTATAATATCTCCTTTTTTATCACCACCAATTTTCCATTTTCTTACTAGAACAAAATCATTTCTACTAATCCATACTCTTTTTCTTAATTTACCAATTAATCTGCATATTCTAACTTTTCCGTCATCACATCTAACAGAAAACCTATCTCCACCTACAGCTTCTTCCACAACTCCAAAAATTTCATCTTCATTTTTTGGTAATTCGATCCTGGCTTCACCTTCCATAAATATCTTTTATTATCGGAAACTTTAAAAAATTTCTTTTATGCTCAGTGTTTTTTATCATGCTTTCTATTTTTTCAACATCTTTTACTTTTATTCCCAAAATTCTCGCTATTTCTTCATTACTCAATTCTTTTTCGTAATCTATCTTGTAATACAATATTCTATCTATTAATTCATAACTTAAACCAATTTCTCCCTCAGCAGTTTGCCCTTTCCATAATCCGGGAGAAGGTTTTTTGTTTATTATTTTATTTGGTATGTTAACGTATTCGGCAAGTTTTTTTACATCTGTTTTATATAAATCCAAAATAGGATATATATCTGCAGCACCATCACCATATTTAGTAAAATAACCTATATAAAATTCGCTTTTGTTAGTAGTTCCTACCACTAACCCTTTTTTCAAATTAGCCATTGAATACAGAATATTTGCTCTAACTCTTGCTCTTAGATTAGCTAGACTTTTTTTATCTTTTTTTAAATGGGGGATAACACTAATAAAGTTTTTTACTATTTTGTTGATTTCCATTATTTTATACTTTACGCCTAACTCCTTTGCAAGCTCCTTAGCATCTTTTATATCAGTACTTAAAGTTATTCCAGTCTCTGGTAAAATTAATGCTATAACCTTTTTACTACCAACTGCATTAACGACGAGTTTTAAAACCATTGAAGAATCTAAACCACCAGACAAACCAATTATTAAATATTTAGCTTTAGAGTCTTCAAAATATCTTTTTATCCAGTTTTCTATATAACTTTTTACTTTTTCCACAATTAATTATGCAAAAATTTAAACAAGTTATAATTGTTAGAAAAGATTTGAAAATGAGTAAAGGAAAACTAGCTGTCCAATGTTGTCATGCTTGTATAGGAGCTTTAAGACAAGTGGAAAAAGAAATAATAGAGAAATGGGAAAGAGAGGGAGCAAAAAAAATTATTTTAAAAGTTAAAAACTTAGAAGAGTTAAAAGAAATAGAAAAAAAACTTAAAAAAAATAAAATAAAATATTTTTTAGTTATAGATGCAGGAAAAACTCAATTAGAAAAAGAAACCATAACCTGCATTGGTATTGGACCAATTGAAGAAAAAAAGATAGATAAAATAACTGGTAGGCTAAAACTACTTTGAATTTATATGTATTATTGTTGATTGAGTAATTTCTGCTCTACACCTTATAGTATTAATCTCTTCGGTCATTTGTATCTCTGCACATTTATTATATTTGTACGCCACACAAGACTCCGTAATTGGGCCTGATGCTGAAATAAAGCCTTCTCCTAAACTATCGTAAAATATCTCGCATGGACAATTTTCATCTTTTGTTTTTTCATCAACACTAATTAATACGTCGTTTACTTTACATTCTATTTTACTTAAGAATTCGTCGTTTTTATCCTCTATACTTACATTAAAAAAACTTGTTGCATTTCCAACAACTTTTTTATTTAAGTATAATTTACATTTGTCTCTACATTTTTCGTAGTAGCTTGATATAAATGGAAAATTAACGCTACTAAAAATAACCTTTTCACAATTACCTTTATTAAAACACTCCTCATTATTATTTATACATGTTGTTTCATCATCAGAGCAGATTGCGAATAACCACATCCTGGGAGATAATTCACAGTCATAGTTTATAGTATCTACATACACTGTTTCCCCATCCTTTTCAAAAACAACATCATATATTACATTAACAAGAAACGTATATGTTTTTTGCTCTTTATCACCAACATTAATAGCAGAAATATCCATGACACAATCTATGAAATGCTCAGAACCGCTTTTTATATGTATTCTTTCATTACTTTTTAACTCCCTATTCAAAACCATCGGTCTACACTCTTTAATAATCAGTTTTTCTTTTTCTGGTCCAAAAGTTGTAAGAGTTATTTTAGAAATATAAATATCTCCTCTCCCGGCATTAGCGAACCCTATAGTTAAAGGAACTATTTCATCAATACCTTTTACTAAAACTTTATCTACGCTTTCTACACCTATTCTTAACGGACCTGGTGTACTGTAAGATCGAAAAGCTGTTGGTTTTTCTTTAAAATCTTTACCAATAACATTTACAGAAACGAATCCAGTCGTGTTATAAGTATACTTAAACTTATACTTCCAGTTTAGAAAATTCTTACAACTACTCTCGAACCTAAATACAAATTCTTTTGGTAAATCCTCCATCTTCAAATTACCTATTTCACACTCATACTCTCTATCTTTTTCATACTTGCACTGAGCTCCAAATGCCGTTGTAAATATAAAATCATTAGAGTGTGTAGACAAATAAACTTTTTTAGCTTCTGGAACTATATCACAAACTCTTTGATCTGCAATTCTAATGCAATATTTTTCCTCTCCTCCTTTTTTGATTACTATTAATAAAGAGCCTGTCGAAAACGGTATTAGGTTTTGTCTTTGAACTTTTCCTTCTATTAAGAAACAGTCTATACATCCTAATTTAATATCTTCGACCCTTCTGCAAACAACTTCCCTACAATATTTTCCTATACCACCAACTTTATACCAGGCTTCGACATTAATGAAGTTAGAAACAATACAAGAAGCCATACATAAACTATCACTAAAAATTTCTGTAGGAGGTATTTTCTCCAAGACTTTAGCAGCAACCCCATGAAACATGAAAAAACTAATCATAAAAAAACCTATAATGAAAAGGAGTGTAGAGAATGGTCTTAAGTGAGGGAATTTAATCCATAATATTATTGCTGGCAAAAAAAATATAAGAATTATTAATATAGGTGGAAATGTGGCGATACCAAAAAAAGCTAGTGAAAAAACTATTAGGAAAGAAACTATCGGTAGTAGCAGATATTTGGAAGAAATATACGAAGGTTGTTTTGATAAAAACTTTCCATGAAACTCTTCAAATCCTCTCGGATCTCTTTCAGCCATTTCTATTGCTCTATTAAAATGTTCGTCACATAAAAACCCTAGAGGAGTTGGTTTACCTGGATTAGCGCAAGCCGGCCACATACACCTAGCAACAAATTTTTTTCTTAATTTTTTAACGTAGTCGCTTTCTTTTAATTTTCCACTCGTAGCAACGAACGTCTCTTTTAATTTCTTAATATTTTCTC
>JANXEB010000059.1 GCA_025058985.1 Candidatus Aenigmatarchaeota archaeon | reverse complement strand
ATGATTTTTTAATAGACTTTATAAATGAAAATTTAAGAGTTTTTTCTTCAATCGAATACTATCCAATAGCATTGAGAATGCTTAATCAGTTTAATGAAAACTGTAAAATATCATTTCCAATAGGATATTTCCCAGAAGTTTTACATAATCAAATAGAGGCTATAAATGGAAAAAATATCTTAATTTTTAGAAATGGAAGAGAAAAACTGATTGACGCTTTTAAAAAGGTTGTCGAAAAAAATGTTAATTTTTATTACGAAATAATTCCAAAAGGAAAAAATTTTGTTGATAAAATAATTTATTTGTTAAAATTGGTTGATTATTTAAGTATAAAATTTGCTAAAAAATATGGAATAAATTATAGAGAAACTCCATTCATAGATAGTTATAAGAAATTGTTGCGCTAGCCGGGATTCGAACCCGGACTCCGAGCTTGGAAGGCTCGTGTCCTGCCGTTAGACGACTAGCGCATAATATAATTATGAAAATTTCCCGATTAATATAATTTATGAAAATAATAATCATAGGTCCACACGGCTCCGGAAAAACAACTATAGGAAGATTACTTTCTAAGCACTATTCAATTCCATTTCTTTCTTCTGGAGAAATAGTTAGGGAATATGCTAAAACAAATGAAAATATTAGAGTATTTTTAGAAAAAAAAGAATATGTTCCAGACGAGTTTGTAAATAGAATAATCGTAGAATTTTTGTCAAAAAAAGAATATGAAAATGGTTTTGTATTAGAGGGTTATCCTAGAAATATTAATCAGTTAAACTATTTTTTAAAATATTTTACTATAGATGTTGTAGTAAATTTGATAGTAGATGAAAAAATTTTAATAGATAGATTGTTATATAGATTAGTTTGTCCAAACTGTAAAGAAAACTATAATATTAAACTAAAACCACCCAGGAAAAATGAGTTATGTGATAAATGTAACGTAAAGTTAGAAAAGAGAATTGAAGACAATTTTGAAGGAATTATGAAAAGGAACGAAGAGTTTAGAGACAAGACATTATCAGTAATAGAAAAGTTTAGGGAAATGGGGAAAGTTGTTGACGTCGATGTTAGCTCTACTGATGTTAATGAGAATTTAAAGAGTGTTATTCTAAAAATAGATGAATTTAGAGAAATTATCAAAACTAGTAAAAAGTAAAAAAAGATGAAGTTTTAGAAAAGATAGATTGGAAAACTTTTGAAAAATAAAAAATATCAAATTTTATTTTTTGTATTGATTATAAGCAGTGGAGAAAACATAGATATAAAATTTTTAGTTTTTAGTGTGAAGAAAATTGTATTGAAACAAAAAGAAAGAGTAGAAAACTAATAAAAAATTTATTCCATTAGTTATAACACTTTTTGACGAAGGTATTTATGAATTTGAAAACGTTTTTATAATTCCAATTATTTCTCTAAACAATTTCTTAAATTCTTGTTTTTAAATAAAGCTTACAAGCAATTATATGGCTACATTCTTTTAATTTTAAAGAAAAATACTTACAGTCACAAAACCATTTATCCTTTTCTTTATCAAAAAATACAGAATACTCTTCCGTACTCTTAACTACAAAATAAATTCTTTTACCTGTTTCAAGATCTTTCTTAACTTTATCTTCTCTTAAAAGTTTGTATGCTTTCAATTTTTTGTACAGTTTATTCATAAATAATTATGATGGATAAGAAAAAATTATCAATGTTTCTATCTAGACTTAAAAAAATAGAAGATCCAAAATATTGGTTGGAACAATATTCTTTAACTCCAGAAGTTGCTGCAGAAATTTTATTGATAGCTTTTTTAAATAACGATATAAAAAATAAAATAATTATAGATTTAGGTTGTGGTAACGGAATATTAACAATAGGAGCAAAAAAGCTCGGAGCAAAGTTTTGTATAGGAATTGATATAGACAAAGAATGTATAAGAACAGCTTTGGAAAATTCTAAAAAGTTTAAAAAAATTTTTTATGTTGTTGGGGATATAAAAAATTTATTTTTAAAAAAGAGGGTTGACGCTGTTTTACAAAATCCACCATTCGGTTTAAAAAGCAAAAGACATGAAGATATAAATTTTTTGAAAATTGCTTTTAATCTTTCAGATAAAGTTTATTCTTTACATAGAAACGGATATAGAAAAACTTTTGAATTCATAAAGAACTTTGCAGAGAAAAACGGTTTTTTTGTTTTAACTAGTCTTAAAATGAAATTAGAACTTTTTAAGACCTTCTCTTTTCATAAAAGCCATAAGAAAGTTATAGACGTTAGGTTATACATATTTAAGAAGGCTTAACAAATAATTATTATGGAGAAAAAGAAGAAAAAAAGCGGTTGTTGTAGTTGAATTCAAGAGCAACCAGATGTAGCTCCGCAAACAATACAAACGAAACAAGTACCTGCAGCTATCATTAGATTTCCGCATTCGTTACAAACAATATTATTATTGCTAATGTTGTTTTCAATTTTTTCTATTTTAATTGTTTTTTCTTCTCTTCTTTTCACCAGTCCAATTTCTTCTAACTCTTCTTTTGATAAAAATTTGAAAGCCAACCATTTAAATATATAATCTAAAATTGATGTAGCTATTGGTATTTGTTTGTTATCAGTCCATCCAGATGGTTCGAATCTCGTGTTTATGAGTTTATTTACCAAGTCTTTTAATGGAACGCCATACTGTAAGGCCATGGAGGTTAATATGGCACATCCATCCATTAATCCAGCTAATGTACTTCCTTGTTTTGATATAGTTATGAAAATTTCACCTGGCTTACCATCTTCAAATAACCCAACATGTATGTAACCCTCCTGGTTACCAACTCTAAATTTATGTGTAATAGATTTTCTTTCGGGAGGTAGTCTTCTTCTTTCTAGCGTTTTTTCTTTTGGGAATAGTTCCGTTATTTTCGAATAAAGTGCTTGTATTGTTTTACTTCCATCTCTATAAATTGAAACCGATTTTAAACCAAGTTTCCAAGCTTCTAAGTATATGTTTTTTATATCTTCAATAGTAGCTTCATTAGGCATATTTACTGTTTTACTTATACCACCACTTAAAAATGGTTGTACTTTTGCCATCATTTTTAAATGGGCTATTGGTGATATAAATCTTTTTCCTTTTTTCCCACACCTAACGGCACAATCGAATATTTGATAATGTTCTAATTTTAAATACGGAGCTCCTTCTACTGTTTGTGCGCCACAAATATATTCGTTTGCTTTTTCTATTTCTTCATCACTGAAGTTCAAGGATTTTAACAAATTGAAACTAGGATTCATATACTCTTTTTCATTAAAACCGAGTCTTTCCATGCATTCTTTTCCAAGAAATGCTGGATTAAAAACTAGGCTCAAATCTATTATAGTAGGTAGAGCTTCTTCTATTCTTTTAATATCCTTTTCATCAAATCCAAGAGCTAATAATTTTTCTTTATTTATAAACGGAGCTTTTTCTAATGTGTTATGACCAATTACATATTTGACAATTTCTTCTATTTCCCCTCTTTCATATCCAAGATTTTTCAAGGCTATAATAAAAGATTTGTTTACTATTTTTAAAAATCCTCCATCAGCAAGTTTTTTGAATTTTACAAGAGAATAGTCTGGCTCTATTCCAGTTGTGTCAGCATCCATTATCAAAGATATTGTTCCAGTTGGTGCTATTAAAGTTGTTTGAGCATTTCTGTAGCCAAATTTTTCTCCAAGAAATAAAGCTTTATCCCATGCTTTCAAAACTTCTTTGCTTATATATTCTGGAATAAAAGAGTGGTTTAATGTTTCTGGCTTTATACTTAAATCTTCGAATTCTTCTTTATTAGCACCATACGCAGCTCTTCTATGATTTCTTATTACTTTAAGCATATATTCTTTATTTTTTTCGAACTCAGGAAATGGTCCTTTAAAACTAGCTATTTCAGCACTAGTTATATATGAATATGCTGTTATTAAGGCAGTTATAGCACCAGCTATATTTCTACCTTCTTCACTATCATACGGATAGTTCATTATCATTAACAATGCTCCAAGATTCGTATAACCAAGTCCAAGTGGTCTAGTTTTATAACTATTTTCTGCTATTTCTTTAGAAGGATAAGAAGCAGCATCTATACTTATATCAAGAACAATTGTCCACAGTCTTACAACATGCTGTAAGGCTTTTACATCAAAAGTTTTTGATTGTACATCATAAAATTTTACTAAATTTAAAGATGCTAAATTACAAGCAGTATTATCTATGAAGATAAATTCACTACAAGGATTCGTTGCGTTTATTCTTCCAGTTAATGGAACGGTATTCCATTCATTAATTGTGTTATCATATTGTAAAGCAGGATCTCCACATTCCCATGTAGCTTTCGATATTAAATCTAATAAATAAGAAGCTTTAACTGTTTTTACGATTTTTTTACTAGTTCTTGCTATTAAGTTCCAATCTTCATTTTTTAGAGCTTTTTCAATAAATTCGTTAGTTACTCTAATACTATTGTTTGAATTTTGTCCAAAAACATTCGAGCTTAATTCTTCCATTTCCAATTTACATAAACCAGCTTTTACTAGGGCTAAGAATTTTTTCTCTTCATTAACTTTCCACATTATAAAATCTTCTATTTCAGGATGATCAATATTTAATATAACCATTTTTGCAGATCTTCTCACTCTCCCACCACTTTTTATGCTGTTAGCAAGTACATCGAAAACTTTTAAAAAAGAGATAACTCCACTAGAAAATCCACCCCCACTCAACGGTTCTCCCCTTGCTCTTAGTGGTGAAAAATTAATTCCACTCCCACCACCAAATTTAAAAATTTTAGCTTCTCTTGTAAGTAAATCCATTATACCACCTTCATTAACTAAATCATCTTTTATAGATTGTATAAAACAAGCGTGAATTAAAGGTCTCGAATAAGAATCCTCACAT
>JANXEB010000015.1 GCA_025058985.1 Candidatus Aenigmatarchaeota archaeon | reverse complement strand
AATAAGTAGGTTTGCAGTTTCAGTAGTTATGTGTAGACATGCAGCTATTTTTATATTTTTTAGAGGTTTTTTATTTTTAAAATCTTCTCTTATATTTTTTAAAACAGGCATCTCATTTAATGCCCAGTTGATTCTCTTTAAACCTTCTTTGTATAAATTTATATCTTTAATATTGTATTTCATAACTTTATTATAGTATTTTTGGTGTATTAAATTTCAGTTATATTAAATAAATCTGGGTTTGTTTTTGATTTTTCGTAAAATATTTCTTTTATATTTTCATCCATTGTTAAGTAGAAAATTTGCCAATCATTTTTTGCAAGTGATATCAATGAATCAATAATAAAAGGTCTTTTATACCAATCTATATGTTGAAATGCATCATCAAGAATGATAAATGCTGAGTCATACTTTAATAAGTTTTTAATTATACCAATTATTATTCCAAGTAAGACTTGCTCTTTTGCACCTGTGCTTAAGTCTTTTATTGGGAAAGAATTGATATCATCGTGAATGATAATCTCATCATTAGAGATGCTAAATTTTGAGTATCTTTTTGTTATTGAGTATACAATATTTATAAGCTCATTTGAGTTAAGCTGGTTTTCCAGTTGTTTTTCTACTTCTTTATTTAATTTAGTTGTATTCTTATATAATAAAATTCCTGCAATTATCTTTGCTGTAATTTCTTTATATTCGTTTTCTATTGAGCTTTTTAATTCATTAAGTGCGTTCATCAATTCACACAAATTAGAACTCCTATCTAAATTACCAACTAAACCAATTATTTCTCCTTTTAAATTTTCAAATCCTTGATTTACTTCATTGATTTCGTTTTCAATATTTTTTAATTCCATTTTATTTTTTTCAAGTTCTCTTTTGCTATAGTTGATTCCAGGGTCTATTTTAATAAATTCCGCAGGTTCAATTTCTAGTCCATTAAGTTCACCCATAAGCTCTTTTAGATTTGCAACTTTTTCATTTGATTTTTTTTCTATTTCGTTTACAATATCTAAGAAGCTTTGAATTTCTAAATTATCTTCTAAATTGTACTTTTTAAACCAAGCCTTTATAGATTTTTCTAATGTTTTTTGTTTTGTTTCCAAATTAAGCTTTTCTAGTTCTAATTTTTCAATTTCTTTGTTTATATATTCTAAATTCTCAATATTTTTTTTTAGTTCTTCAAACTTTTGTGGGCTATATTCAACACCAGGGTTATTTATTTCAAATTCTAAAACATCTTCTTTAATTTTGGCAAGTTCTATTTGTAGTTTATTATATTCTTCTATTAACTCCTTTCTTTTTTCTTTTAATTCTTTGAATTTATCTTCAAATTGGCTTTCTTCTACATTTTCTTCGCATAGGTTGTGAAAGTAGTTTTTTAGCGTTTGTGTTATATTGTTTAGATTGTTTTTTTCTCTCTCTAAAGTATTTTCTAAGTAGTTTTTTGCTTCGTAAGCCTCATTTAGTTTTTGGTTTAGTTTTGCTATGCTTGAAAGTTCTTCGTTAAATCTTGTTTTAAATTCATCTTTTATTTTTTCAAGTTCAATGTATTTTATTGGTTTTTTGGATTTGGTTATAGCATATAAAATACCCAGTATTGTTGCTATAATTGGTATTATAAAAACTTTATTATTCAGTGCTATTAGCATTATAGAAGAGATAATAAGTAGTAATGAAAGTATATTTAGTATTATATTTGCAAGATTATAGTTAGATTCTTTTTTGTTTTCTAAGATTTTAGAGTATTCTTCATATGCAGCTTTTAACCAATTAAAGTGTTTTGATATGGATAGTTTGTTAATAGTCAATTCTTCTTTCTCTAATATATCTTTTTTTATTTTTCTATAAGTTGTAAGGTATTCTTGTATTTGATTTAAAGATTCTTCTGAAAATTTGTTTAGTTTATTTTCAATGCTTTTTAGTTTTTCTGATAGTTTATATGCGTAGTAGTTTTTAGCTTTTAGTTGTAAGTAGTATTCTTCTTTTTTTGTTTCAAGGTTGTTCTTTTTTTGTTCTAATGCATTTATGTTTTTATCTATAGTTTGTATGTTATTATTTAGGTTTTCATATTCATTTATTAGGTTTTTTATTTTATTTATTTCATTTTGGCTAGGGAGTTTTGAAAGTTCGTTTTCTATGTCGTTTATTTTGCAAGATATTGTATAAGCTTTGTATCTTTTTGCTTCTTCAAGTTTTTTAATTTTTTCTTCTATTTCAGTTTTAATTTTTTCAAGTTCAGCAATTCTTGAAGGGTTTAGTTTTTCGTTTATTTTATTAATTAGAAGGTTTATTCTTTCCAATTGTTCTTTTTTTTCGTAATATATTTTCCCGTCGCCTTGTTTATTTATTTTGATTATTTCATTTAATATTTCTGCATTTTTTATGGTGCTACTAATTTTTGAGTTTATTTCTTCAATAACTTTTTGGGGCATAAAAATATCTATCAATGCTTTTTTTGATACTGTGTTTTCACCTATTTTTACATCTGCACTTTTTACAATCAATAATTTTAATAGTGATATATTGTTTGATTTTTTTAATATATCTTCTATTTTTTCAGTTTTTATTTTTTTTGAATAGTTTAAGGTGAAATTATAGGTTTGATTATCTATTAATACTTTTATACTTCCTTCTCCGTTTGTATCTCTAATGTTACTCCAGTTTGAA
>JANXEB010000086.1 GCA_025058985.1 Candidatus Aenigmatarchaeota archaeon | reverse complement strand
AAGCTTTGAAGGCTTTTCTTTACTATCTGGGGGAAGAAATAGTTATTGGTCACTCCATAGAAAGACTTTGCCATTTCTGTTCAAAATATGAAAGAACTTTTTTAGAAAAGTTAGAGAGGTGGGCAATTCTCGACAGCTACTGAAATTATAAATTATTAATCCTAAACTTCACGTTAAAAGTTTCTCTTCAACTTTTTTACGAGCCCAAAGAGCAGTCAAAAAAATTTTATAGAAGGGCTTAGGTATGGACAAGACAATAGTCCCTTCTCTCCAAAGGTTTTTCTTGCGAGGTGTTAAAAATTTAAATTTTTTCAATTCTAAAAGAAGACGTATTGTGTCTATATAGCCAACTTTATCAGCTAAACTAAACTTTTCTTTTTCATTTACATCGGGATAGTGGGATATAGAGCCATAGGTTTTGGCTTCAATTTTAGTAGGATTATTAATAAAAAGATTTAGAACAATTCTACTAATTTTTTGTAAATCTTCTAAGTTTAAAATAATTTCATATTTTTGGATATTGTTGAGAAAAAGATCACAAAAAAGCTTAACAGATTCTTGTTGCACTTTTAATCCCCAGTTTATCATCTCGAGATTTTCTTTTTCTTTTAAAATCGGGTAGAATTTATCATTAAGAATTCCATAGTCTATTGTTAGACCATGGGTTGCTCCACAAAAGGTTTCGATTATTGGAGCAGATAGAATATGATAGTTATTTTTAGTGGAAAAGAAAGTGTATCTTTTATCTTTCCCAAAAACTGGCACAGGATTTATTAAACCTACATAGAAACCCGTAATACCATTATAAAAACCAGCCAAATCTAAAACTTTACTTATACAGAATTGGAGTCTCCCTCTCCACCCTACATCTACAACTCCTATTTTTGAGTCTTTATCGAACCCCTCTTGTAGTAAGTAACCTATCAATTTCTCCCTTTTCTCTTTAGCAGTTTTTAAAATGTCTTGATTTGAGGAGATATTAAATTCTTTTTCAAAATTATCAATTTTGAGAACTTTTGGGATCAAAGTTATGTCTTTATCGTTTACAATTGTTGGCAGATAAAGAGTTTTTCTTGATACATATAAATATTTCATTTTAATATTTTTAAATTCATTAAAACTATTAGAAATCTTATGTGCTATCTCACTTAAAATCTGCCCATCTCGGGAAAGAAAGAATAATTTTTCTAATCCAACTTCATTAGCTTTATATAAAACCCAATAAACATAAGAAAATAAAAAAGGTCCGACAACGTTAGCTGAAACATTATGTATGGTCTGAAAGTGTAGGTCGTCATAAGCTAAAGATAATCTTGTAGCTTTCATAGCTCCAGCAAGAGTGCTTCTAAAATCGTATGGGATTTGATTGCAATAATAAATAGCTTTTTCGTATCTGGATGGTAAACTATTCCTATAATGTTCAGCAGGAATATTGAATTTTTTAGGAATTTTAACATCGGAAACTTTGTTGTCGCCAATATGTTTTCCAATACAATATTTTGACATAATATACCCGAAAAGCTTGCCTGAGATCTTTGTAACGCCAAATTCCGAAGATACAAATAATTCTTTGTATTTAAATATGCCGCATTTTTTCAATATTTCACTTATAATGTCTTTGCTTAGATAAAAATCTGAAACAATGATGGTTTTATCCGATAAAAATTTTAAATTATCTGCCACAGGCACGCATGCTTCTTTTTCCATTTCTATTTCAGCTTTCATTATTTTGTCTATTTTATCAAAATCTAAATTAAGATTTTTTCTAAGTTCTTCGTATATTTCTTCAATACTAACTTCTTCTTTTCCGTTTTTTATGGCCTTCTTTCTAGCAGTTTCTTCTGCTTTAATCCTTATTTTCTGGAAAAGGATTGGATCGATTTCTTTTAGATTTTTTTTACCGACAAAATAGAACAAGTCCTTTGGCGAATAAAGGTCTCTTGTGATTAGGGTGTCAAACAAATCTATTGAATTTACTATTTCCATGCTACCACCAATAAATTAAGAGACAGAGGTATTTTTAAACCCCCCCTCAAACCATACTCTGAAATAAGAAACATACGAGAAATTGCTCGGACTAATTTTCTAATGATCCAAAGTTTGTCGAAAGGCACAATATCAAGGATCGAAAATCCTTGAAAACCTGCATTTCTAAGGATATATTCTATACTGTGTTCTGTAAAACTACTCGTATGCGTCCAGTCGTTATATCTCTGTCTACAGGCAAGATAGGAGTTAGCATTTGGAACAGTCAATATAAGCTTACCTCCTCTTTTTAAGGAATGATATATCGCTTGTAAAAAATCGATTTGTTCTCTTTTCTCTATATGCTCTAAAACGTCAAGTAGCAAAATTAAATCAAAAGTCTCTTTTCTCTCTTTTAACCACAATAAACTGTTTTCAACAAATTCAACATCAAGATTTGCTTTTTTTCCAATTTCTGCTAGTTCTCTATCAATTTCTATTCCTTTAACGTTATTATAGCCTAACTTCTTGAGACAATATAAGTAGCAACCTATACCACAACCAAGATCAAGAATTTTAGCATCTTTTTCTTTAGGCAAAAACTCTTTAATTCTCTTTAAAAACCACATGTGCTCAAGATAGTGAGCTTCAGTCGGCTGGTGCCATTTGAGGTAGTGTAATCCATATCTGAATTTACTCATCCCATCACCCCCATAATTTTCCAAAATCCCTTTTTAAATCTTTCGCACATCTCCTCTTTTTTGAGGGGTTAAATTAGTTATCTATATTTTTGAAAGTTTCTTATCAAAATATTTCAACAAAATATTTTATACTGGAAATTAAGGATTTCTTAGGGGGCTTTCAAGAATCTTATTTTTAATATAATTTTAAGTTTAAATTGTTGTTTTCCTCAATTTTCAATGAGAACGAGTTTTAATTCGCTTTCTTCGCATGCTTTTAACTTCTTTCCTTTACCATCAACATGCTCGATGGAATTCCAAAAAGAGAATATCCAAGGCTATTTTATCGCTATGCCAAAGAGTTTCTGGAAGTTTTAGCTGGAAAGACGAGTCTAAAGCTTTATTTAGCTTCCAATTATCCGAGTTTTTACAAAGCAAAGTTTGTTGAAGGAGAAGTTTTGAAATGGAAAGGAAAGAAATTTAATATTCCA
>JANXEB010000074.1 GCA_025058985.1 Candidatus Aenigmatarchaeota archaeon | reverse complement strand
AAATAAAATTTAAAATTTAAATACGTTATTTTATAAATCTTTTATGAAAATTTTTGTCGAGAATATAAAAAATATACCAGTTTCAAAGTTGAAGACCGAAATAGTTGAAAGAAAAGGCGTCGGACATCCAGATACTATTTGTGATTTGATTTGCGAAGAGGCATCGATCAATTTATCAAGAGAATACTTGAAAAGATTCGGCAGGATATTACATTTTAACTTAGATAAGGCTCTTTTAGCTGCTGGAGAAGCTGTTAATAGATTTGGTGGGGGAAGAGTAATTAAGCCGATGAAGTTTATTTTTGGCGATAGAGCGACTTTTAGTTTTGAGGGTGAAGAGATAGATGTAGAAAAAGTATTGATAAATTCTGCAAAAAGCTGGTTTAGAAATAACATGAGATTTGTAGAAGATGATTATGTTGAGTACATGATTGAAGTTAAAAGAGGATCGCCATCTCTGGTAGATATTTTTAAAAGAAAGTGGGGAGATTCATTAGGTGCTAATGACACATCAGCTTGCGTAGGATATTGGCCATTAACTACCTTAGAGAGTCTTATTATAAATGTTGAAAAATATTTGAATTCAAAAAAGTTTAAAAAAGAATTTCCGGAAAGTGGAGAGGATGTTAAAATAATGGGAATTAGAAGGAATGGAAAGTTTAATTTAATAACCGCAATAGCAATGGTTGATAGGTTTATTAAAAATGAGGACGAGTATTTTAGAGTTAAAGAAGAAATAAATGAAAATATTAAAAATTTCGTTAGAGCAAATTATGGTTTTAACATAGATTTAACTATCAATTCCTTAGATCAGAGAGGCAGGGGAGAAGATGGTTGTTATCTAACCGTCACTGGTACTTGTGCAGAAAGTGGAGATAGCGGTCAAGTTGGAAGAGGAAACAAAGTGAATGGAATTTTCTCTCTTTTTAGACCGATAAGTAATGAAGCAGCAGCTGGAAAAAATCCAGTTAGCCATGTTGGAAAAATATACAACTTTCTTTCAACAGAGATAGCTAAGGAAATATATCAGAATTTTGAAAAAGAAATAGAAGAAGTTTATGTTTGGTTAGTAAGCAAAATAGGCCATCCAATTTCTGAGCCAGAACTGGTTTCTGTACAAATAATACCGAAAAAAGGAAAAAAAATTACTGAAAGTAAAGTAAAAAATATAGTTGAGGAAAGACTTTATAAAATAAACAAATTTAGCAAATTGCTGTATGAAGGAAAAATAAAAGGATTTTTATGAAAGTTGGTAGACCATGTAAGAGATTAGAGACTCAAAAAAAAATTTTAGAGACTTTATCTTCAGTTAAATATCCTTTGACTTTATTGAAGATAGCTAGGGCAAGTGGTTTAAACTGGGGTACTGCGAAAAAATATTTGAATGAATTAATATCGTTGGAGAAAGTTAAAGCGATAGAACTGAATACGAATAAAAGAAAAAAAATAAAACTTTATGTTATCAACAGATGAGATTATAAGGGAGTTTGCTAACAGAGGTTATGTTTTAACCCCAGAAGCTTTGGAGTATTTAAAAAACTTCGATAGTTTAGAAGAAATTATAAGAAACATACAAAAGGAAAAAATAGAAGATAAATGTATAACAATAGATCTTTTGTCAAAAATGATTAGAAAACAAGAAGTTGAAGTAATCGAAAATGATTTTAAAGTTGGTGAGATTACTATCGAGTGTTTGAATAAATTAATTTTAGAAAGGTTCGAGTTCCTTAAGGGCTTTTTGAAAAATAAGATTGAAATGGTCAATGTTTTATCAATAGCTAATTTGAAGAAAAGTGAAAAGAAAGGAGGAAGTATAATAGCGATCGTTGTGGAAGTTTGCGAAAACAGTATAGTGGTAGAAGACTATACCGGTACTATTAGGTTAAATTTTAATATTAACGAAAAAATTTTTCCAGGTGATGTACTTGGATTTTTGGTTAGTAACTATGAAGTAAAAAAAATTATTTATCCAGATATTCCACTTTTAGTGTCTAAAAAAAGTAATGAAAATGTTTTTATTAGGTTCGGTTATGAATGTGATGAAGTGCCGAAAGAGGATAACTATTATTTCTTTAATAACAAAATGAATAGTAAAAAAACAATTGTTTTTGGCGATTACTTGAAGGTTAGAATAGAGAAAAATTTTTTAGTTTTAATAGTTAACGAAAGTCTAATAAAGATAGAAAAAAACTTTGAAACAGAAATGTTGAGTTTGTTGAAAAAAAGAAACCTGAATCCTTTAATAATGGAATTTCCGTCAAATGCTTTATTTTTAAAAGATATTCCAGATTTTATTGTAGTTTTTGGTAAAAACTTCGATACACACTATTTTAATTACAAGGGGGTTAGTGTGATATATATAAAGGAAAATACATTTTTTGATATAGATTTAAAAACTAGAGAAATATATAAAAATAAATAAAAACAATAAAGAATTGATGGAAGTAACTTTTCAAGTTTTCGATATAGACTATGTTTATTTAGAAACAGAAAAAGTTCCAATATTAAGAATTTTTGGAAAGAAAAAAGATGGTAAAACAGTTTGTGCCATTTACAAAAAGTTTTATCCTTATTTTTATATAAACTCTACAGATGAAAAAGTTTTAAAAAACATAAATTTTCTAAAGTATGAGATAGTTGAAAAGTTTTTGCCGATAGGATATAAAGAGGAGAAAACAAAGTTGATTAAAGTTTATTTACACAATCCGGCAGATGTACCGGCAGTTAGAGAAAAAATAAAAGTAGAAACTTTTGAAGCAGATATACTTTTTAAGTACAGGTTCGCAGCAGATTTGAAGATAAATGGCATGGGTTGGATAAAAATAGAGGGGAAAAGAATAAATGTAAATTCTATATATGTGAACGAAATATATGAGGCTGAAACTATTGAACCAATAGATGAAAATGAAAATGCTCCTTTCAAAATATTAACTTTAGACATAGAATGTTTAGGTACTCCACATCTAGAGCAAGGTGCTAATTTTGAAATAATTATTATTTCTTTGTTTTTCTATCCAGAATATAAAGGAAAGAATAGTTTGATTTTAACGTCTAAGTTAATTAAAAATTCTGATGCGGATGTTATTTGCTTTGAAAGTGAGAAAGAAATGTTAGAGAAACTTTTGGAAATATTAAGGGAGTTCGATCCAGATTTTATAGTAGGATACAATATAAACGATTTTGACATTCCTTACTTAATAAATCGTATAAAAAAGCTTAACATAAAACCTTTGTTAGGCAGAGCAGAAATTAAATCAGCATCTACAAAAAAACTAGGAGAAAATAAGTATAAAAACCATATACTCGGAAGATTTATTATAGATAGTTATAGAATCATAAAAGAATTAGTTAAAAGGGGATTTTTTTCTAAGTTGAAGAGATTTGATCTTAATAGCGTTGCAAAAGCTCTGCTAGGAGAAAGTAAGATAGATATATCACACAGTGAGATAGAAAAGTATTGGTATGAAAATCCAAATAAATTGATAGAATATGCTAGAAAGGATTCTGAGTTAGCTTTTAAGCTATTTTTAAAATATAAAGTTCTCGATAAATACATTGCTCTAAGTAGGGTAAGTGGTTTATTACTACAGGATATTTTAGATGGTGGAGAGGCTTCAAAAATAGAGTTTTTACTTTTGAGGGAGTTGAATAAACATGATTTCATAATACCAAATAAACCAAACAAAAGTGTTAAAGAGGTTAGAGAAAAAGATAAAGAAAGTAGAGGATTAGTAGGTGGATTAGTTTTTACTCCTAAAATAGGTTTTTATGATAAGTGCGTTGTTTACCTAGATTTTGCAAGTATGTATCCTAACATTATAATAAGTTTAAACATTTGTCCAACTACGATTGTTTTTGAAAACAATAATATAAGGTTTGTTGATAAAAGTGTTAGAGAAGGAATTTATCCAAAAATTTTAAAAAGAATGATAGAAGAGAGAAACAAAATAAAAAACTTAATGAAAAAAGAAAAAGATGAGAGTATAAAAGAAAAGTTGGATGCAATGCAAGAAGCTTTTAAAAGAATAGCAAATGCTTTTTATGGCTATACTGGCTTTACTTCAGGTAGATTATACATATTAGAAATAGCTAATTACATAACATCAACTGGAAGAAAGCTAATAACAGAGATGAAAGAGTTAATTGAATCTAACACTAATTATAAAGTAATTTATGGAGATACAGATTCCTTAATGGTTAAATTAGATACTGAAGATGTAAAAGTAGCTTTTGAAAAAGCTAGGGAATTGGAAAATATTGTTAATAGTAGGTATGAAAATTTGAAAATGAAAGTTGAGAATATTTTTAAAACTCTAATCATAGTTACTAAAAAAAGATATGTTGGACTTTCTATTGATGAGAGTGGAAATGAAAAAATTGTTATGAAAGGAATAGAAACTGTTAGAAGAGATTGGTGTGATTTAGTTACAGAAACTTTGGAAGAGATTGTTAGTATAATACTTAAAGAAAAAGATATCGAAAAAGCTGTTTCCAAATTTAAAGAAGTTTCCAAAAACTTGAGAGAAGGAAAAATTCCTATAGAGAAATTAATAATAACCAAAGGTGTTTCTAAAACAGATTATAAAGGAATCCAACCGCATATAGAATTAATAAAAAAAATGAAAGAAAGGGGAGAAAAAAGAATTCCTGGTGTTGGAGATAGAGTTAATTTTGTTATCGTTAAAGGTACTGAAATATTATCGAAAAGAGCTGAAGATCCCCAATATGTTGTAAAAAATGGTTTAGAAATAGATTATGATTATTACATAAAAACACAGCTTTATCCACCAATAGAAAGAATAATGAGTGCAATAGGAGCTAATGTTAGTGATATAAAAGATATTGGTAGACAAATTAGTTTAATAAAAATAATTAATGAGAATAACAAAAAGGAAATAAAAGAATTTTTAAACAAATTTGATGAAATAATTTGTAAGAAGTGTGAAAAAGAATATAAAACAATAACATTGTCTTGCAAATGTATATATTGTGATGGAGATTTATATTTTCTTAATAATAACTCTTTATCAAAAAAAGTTGTTTTCAATACTTCACTATCTTAACGTTTATTTTCTCTTCAATTTCTATAATAGCATAGCTTCTAAATAAAGCCGGAAACTTTCCAGTACAACTACCAGGATTAACAAACTTTACAGAGTTGTACTCGCTATTTTCAACAAAATGCGTATGACCAAAAATTATTAAATCCATTTTTTCGTTTCTAAATTTTTTCAAGATTCTCTCTTTTATATTAACAGGTGGACCACCTTCATATGGATGAGTTATTCCTATTTTAAATCCATTTATATCTAAAACTACCTCTTTTTCCAAAATGTTTTCTATTTCGTAATCATCAACATTACCAACAGTACCAATAAAGTTTTTAAACTCTTTAAATTCTTCAACGACTTTTTTTGTGGTAAAATCTCCACAGTGAACAACATAGTCAAACTCATTAAACTTTTTTATTAGTTCTGAAGGTATTTTATCTAGGCTATTTATATGCGAATCTGAGATTGCTAAGATTTTTTTCATATAGCTTTTTTGAGTTGATTCAAATATTTTTTTGCATACTCTAATCCATCTTCAATAATTCTTTTAGCAGTTAAGCCAGAAACACTTTCTAAATAGAAGAGAAACTTATCTTTCTCAACTGTTACATCTTTCAAATCTTCGAAACATTCAACACAATATAAATTGTAGTCTTGCGTCCAACATTTCTTTGTTTTCTTATTTTCCGCATTTTTAACCAAGTTTACATAAGTGGTTAAAGAAGCTTGCCATTTCGGATGTTTCTCCCCTATTCCAAGTGATGCATAAGCTAAAAACTCCAATTTCATACCACTTCCCAATCTACAAATTATTATATTGTCATAAACTGGTTTTACAGATGGTTCTGAAGAAATTAAATCTCCAGAATAAACAGTACAAGGACCTACTTTATTCATCTTAAGCTCTACTTGACAATTAGAACAACCTTTACCGTTACATTTACATTCATCTCTTGTAACAAAAAGCTTTTCACCAAAAGTTAAAGGTATTAATCCTAATCTATGTGCTAGTACTTCATCACTAATAACAGAGTCGTTTTCTATAAAATCAACATACTCTATAGCTAGTGTAGGTACTCTATTCATAAAAATTCTTCTCAAGCCATTAGCAAAACTATAATTTATATTTTCTATTAAAAAAACAGCGGTCTCATTCTTCAAATCCAAAACTTTTAGCTTCATTAAAATATTTTAAAAAAAGATAAATAAATAACTTTTAATATTTACTTAAGAAGAATAAAATAGTTGGTAAAATTAAAAATCCCATTGAAAAACTTCTATTTACTCCAAATCTTATGTTCAAAATTCCAATTAAAGTTCCTATGAAAAGTATGAATAATCCAAGGAAATCAGTAAAAACAAAAACAATAAATATTAAGAAAGATATTAGCGATAAAGTTAGGTTTTTATAATCAATTTTTTCAATTATTTTAAAAACTCTTTGAGAAAATTTTAGTATCAAAAAAGACGAGATTGCTAGTGACAAACCAAAAGTAGAGAAAACAAGAAAAACATGTTTTAGCTCTAACTTTTCTACCATTTTTTCTAAATATATACTAGCTCCGCTTCTTGGGTTTCCAATTAAATAAACTGATGCTGTAGAAAATAG
>JANXEB010000025.1 GCA_025058985.1 Candidatus Aenigmatarchaeota archaeon | reverse complement strand
AAACTTAGAGCTGGAATTTACTGGAAACTGGTTCATAGATGGAGGGATTTTGGGATTTGTTAATTTGATGGAAGAAGTTTATGGTTGGGATTTAGAAGAGCTGCAGAAAAGGATAAGAGAAGATCCAAAGGTTGTTTATTACTGGTATTTTCCCTTAGCTTTTATTTATTTAAATAAAAAAGAGAAGGTAAATAAAAAAAAGAGAGGATTAAAAGAAATCCCTCCTTTACCACAAGAGCCGCCTAATCTAACATGTAGTAATGGCCTAGAAATTTTTGAAAAAGCTTGGGAATGGGTCGGTAATCACTTTATTGAAGTAAAAAATAAGAAAAGAGTTGATCTAAGCACCAGTGGTCGTTTTTATTATTTTCACAATTTATTATTCTTCCAACCAAAATGGGAAGTTGAACACCAGAAAATTTCATTCATGGAAATATTAGGTCTCAAAGAAATAGAGAAAGATGTGTTAAGATATATTGACAAAACAATTAGCAAGTTTTTACCATCTACAATATCGGAAAAAGATAATTTTAGCAATGTTTCATATACTAAGAGTTTTATAACTTATAAAAATTTATTTTCATTCAATTCTAAAGCTCTAATATTTTTGCTGTGTTTTCCTTTTGCGTTTATACCGTTTATACTAGATAAAAATGGGAAAAATATTGGAAACATATTCTTTTATTCTCCCAACTTGAAATTCACGTATTTTGTCAATAAAAAATTAGCAAAACTTATAGAAATTTCAAGAGATCAATCCAGAATCCAAGAAAAAATCTTTAAATTTACTTGGGAAGCAATAATAGATTCTATAATAGAGACCCAAACCGTTTGGACATTGGAAAACATGTACTTAATAAAATATAAGCTTCAAGAAAAACAGAAAATTGAGGAAGTTGAGTATATTGGAATTCCAAAGCTACAAGCAACATTTATACTTGATGACTCTATAAGGGATAACCTTAACTTCTACCTTCCAGTAAAAAGAGCTGATAAAGGTTTTCAACGTGTATGGCTTCTTGAAGAGTTCCTCAAAAATAAACCCCTGCTCACGAATATTATTAGTTATCTACACTTAAGATTAAGCGATAGCGAGAACCAAATTCCAAAATTTAGTAAAGTAAAATTTAGTAAAGTATTGTTATATCCTGCTTTGGTAGATGCAAAAATCAAGGAGTTTGGGGAAAGAAAAGGAGAAGAAAAACGAATATTTGATGAGCTATTTTTTGATAGGTATCGAAGAGTGGTTGAAGATGTTAAAGAAGACCTTAAGTCGGCTAGACGTATTTTAAAATCGCTTTCAAATCTATTTGAATCAGATGAGGCTGAAAAATACGCTAGAATTTTATTCGATTTAGTAAGAAAGTCTCAGAAATTTAAATTTGTTAATTCAATGCTAAAAATCTTAAACCAAAAAAGAGATAAAGATTTAGAAACAATTAGGCGTGTTATAAACTTTCTATTTGAAAAAGTTCTGAATAACAAATTTTCTTGGCAAAATTATGCAATTGTTTTTGTTGTTGCACTCTTAAGTGAGATTGAGGGAGGTGATCATGGTGGAGATGAAGAAAACAGAAGAAATTTGGAGTTTGAAATTGAGTGAATTAAGAAGACTCAAAGAAGAAACCAATGAAATTTTCAGCAATATTGGGACAGAAAAATCAAGACAAAGGCTTGTATATGACTTACTTAACACTTTGAAAACGAAAGATAGGAACAGATTTATGTGGTTGATTCTAAAAAACATAAATACTGTCATAACAGATGAGAAAATAGGTATTAGAGTAAAAAAATATTCGGATTTTCTTGCAGAACATTTAATGAGCTATGAGATGGAAGAGAATTTTGAAAAAATAGCCTATGCTATAATAATGGGCATAATGTCAGTGGAGAAGAAAAAAGAGAGCGAAGGTGGGGAGGAGGTGGTAAAAAATGAGTAATGAAAAGAAAATTCCAAAATTTATAAGCTTGGATGTGGTTTTTTATGGAAGCAGTTTGAATTATGATTGGGGAGGTGGAACGAATTATCAGGAACTCAAGAAGATTACAAAATGGGATGGAAGACAGTATGTTATGGTAAGCAGGTATGCTCTCAGATACAGTATTTTACACTGGGCAAACAAATTATTTCCAGACGAATGGAAACTTGCAGGAAAAGATGAGTTAACGCTAAAAATGGAGGGGGAAAAAGAAGAAAAAAGAGGAGTGGCTCACCCTAAGAGAGAACTATTTGAAAATAAGAAAATCTTAGAGTTTCCAGAGTTCGATTTGTTTGGTTTTATGATCGCTGAGACTGAAGGTAGATCAGCATTAACGAGAACATCTCCAGTTAAGATTACTCATGCAATTTCATTAACTCCGACAAATCTCGATACCCACACTATGGCCAATTTAGATATGGTCAAAAGAGCTGGTAGTGTTGGAAGCAATCCTGTAACAATTGAAGAAAAAGCAGACTTCTACGTATACAATGTTACTATAGATGTGGAAAGAATAGGCAAATACCTGAAATCAGAACATGGAAGGGAAGATATTGGTGATATTAACATAGATAAGGAAGAAGCTAAAAATAGAATAATTCAATTAATTGAAACAATTCTAAACCTCAAGAGAGACATAAAGGGGAGGAGAGAGGACTTATCTCCATGGTTTGCCGTTTTGGGCATTTACTACGACGGAAGATATGAGAGCTACATGGATAAGATTGTTCTCGACAGAAAAACACGTTACAAAGTTAAAAGAACATACAAAAAAGAGGGCGATACTGAAATAATTGAGAATGAAATTGAAGAGGGTTTGATACCTTTATTTAGAATAAACTTACCATGCAATACAGAAAAACAGAATACAAAAGAACAAAGAGAAGGTATATACATATACTACAGAAAAGATTTCTGCGATTATTCCCCTAAAATAAGCAATAATAGTAAATCTACAAATTCTGAAAAAGACAAAAGCACTCAACAGAATAAAAATAATACTATAGAATTTACTGATAAAAATAAACTACTTGAAAAAGTTAAAGAAGCTTTAAATAATTCGGATAAGGAACAAAAATGACAGAAAAAACATTTTATATAGAAATCTTCCAGCCGTATGCACAATACAGAAATCCTTTTACTTTTTACTATGCTCAAAGCTTCCCTCTACCCCTGAAATCAACAGTGATTGGAATGCTTCAGAATGCCACAAATAGATTTTATGACGAAGAATTTTGGAAATTGCGCTTAAGCATCCATGGAGGATTTGAGAGTGTCTACTGGAACTACCAACAACTCATAAAAGGTTACCCAAAGATCGAGATAAAAGAGAATAAATTGTTAGTTGTAAATCAGGGCTTACCACTTTATAACGAAGGAAAAAAGGCTCAAAGAACTCCAGTTCATCAACAAGAACTCTTTAACGGACACCTCTATATTTTTACCAGGGGAAAAGAGGACTTAATCGAAGAAATTTATTCTGCCTTAGAGAAACCCAAAAAAGTTCTTTCGCTTGGTAGAAGTGAAGATATTGTATTTGTCAGAAGTTTAATGTTATTTGATGAAAAAGACAATAGAATAAAGCATGCGAAGTCTGAGAAATCTCTGTGGTTAACATTTCCGACCTATATAAAAAAAGAGATCAAGTTAAATGGAAATGTAAGAAGAATTTTTCCGATTAAAACTCATAAGTATCCCGTATATTCTATACCAGTATTTGTTGCTTTTTATAATAATGATACTCCAATACGAAACAAAGCAGAAATAAAAAAAGATAAAACTGAGAGAAAAGTTGAATTTCAAACCGTGATTTATACAGGTTTTGATTATGTTATTAGACTCCTTGAACCTGTTAGTTATGAAGAAGTTACTATTGATGATAAAAAATTTAGATTAATAGAGGATTTTGGGTGGTTGTAATGAATGCGGAAACACTTGCCAACAAACTCAGAGCAAAATCTGAAGGTAGCGACATCTTACTTAAAGACCACATCCTACAAAGTTTGAATAAAGCAAAGCAGTTAAGAGATTTCGTATACAATAATAACCTTGAGTTTGTAGATATGGAAAAAATGTTTACGTCCTTATTGATTGCTCTATTTATCCATGATCTCGGAAAAATCAGCTATAGATTTCAAAAGAAAGTTTATGGAGATGAATGGGAAAAACAACAAGATTTAAAAGATTTTCTTAGGAATGCTATTGGGTTAAAAGACCACGAAATACTTTCAGCAGTTTGGAGTTCTATTTTGCTGCAAGATGATGATGAATGGATACAAATGGCAAGGAGCGCAATTCTTTTGCATCATTACAACGAATTTTATATTGGAGAGAAAGACCTAGCAGAGATCGTTCAGGGTTACGAGGAGGATATACTTAGCTATTTAGAATTTCTATACAAAAATTATGGAATATTATCAAATATTTTAGAAATTTTCAGAGATTACGTTAACGAGACTCTGCAAGATGAATTCGTAAAAAAAGCCATTGGAAATATAAATTTGTCAAAACTAGAACTAAGGATTAAAGAACTTATTGACTTGATACGAGAACGAGGAGATCTGGTAGCTTTTGCAGAATTCTACGAACCCAAAACCTTGGACCAAAAATATTACAAATTTATGATGCTTCTGGGTTCTTTAAGGAGATGTGATTATTCAGCAAGCGGAGAAGTGGAGATAGAGTTTAAAGATAGAACTTTAAAAGAAATTTATTCAGAGATTGAGAATAGAATAAGAAACAGTATAAAAGGCAAATTATGGCAAGATTTGGCTTTAAGAAAGTGTAATGGAAATTCTGCTGTTTTAATTGCTCCAACTGGTTCTGGAAAAACTGAATTTGCATTAATGTGGGCAAAAAATACTGGTAAAAAATTGATTTATACTTTACCTCTACGGGTAGCGCTTAACGATCTATATAAACGATTTCTTGAATATACAAACTATGATAAAAACGAAGTTGTAGGTTTGTTGCATTCAACTTCATTTACAGAAAAATTAGTCGAGGAGGAAAAAGCAAGCGAATTGGATATCGAAAATAAGGTCAATGCATCAAAATTGTTTTCTTACCCACTAATGTTATCTACTCCCGATCAAGTATTTCTGGCTTCTTTGAACTATTATGGTTCGGACAAGGTTATATCAGTATTCCCGTTATCTGCTTTCGTTTTAGATGAGATCCAGAGTTACAACCCAGAGATGGCTGCAATTATAATCAAAACTCTAAAGATTATAGAAAAGCTAGGTGGAAAAATTCTTGTCATTACTGCGACTCTACCACCATATTTCAAACTGTTTCTAAATTTGAAGAAGAGATCTTTTAATTTATGCGATAAGGAAGAAAGAATTTTAAATGAATATAAAATAAGCGCAGCGTTTGTCGATACAGAAAAATTCGCTTCTAAAGTTAAAAATTATCTAAAAATTAGACACAAAATAAAAGTTCTGGAGGATTTTAATTTAATTTCGATTAAGCAAGAAGATAAAAAAGTGAATTACGAGATTGACAAAGAGAGAGTTTACGAGCTCGTGCAGAAAATTTGGAAGTCAGGGAAAAAAAGTATCGTTTTTGTTTTAAACAACGTAAGTAAAGCAATAAAGATATACCAAATTTTGAAAGAGAAGTATCCACAGGAAAGCTTTCTTCTACATTCAAGAATGCTGGAAATTACAAAAGCACATGCGATTGAAAAAGTCAAGAATAAATTAAACAAAAAAGAGAGAGTCATTTTAGTTGCAACACAGGTTATCGAAGCATCCGTAAACTTAGACTTTGATGCAATGGTAACTGAAATTTCACCTATAGATAGCCAAATACAGAGATGGGGAAGAGTTTGGAGGAACCGTGATAAGAAATATCTGGCAGAAGAACCTAATATTTACGTCTTTTGCATAAGATGCGAAAATGGCGAATTTGATCGCGGGACAAGAGCTGTTTACAGTGGGGACGTTAACAAACAACTCTTAAAGGTAACTCTTCAAAAACTTAAAGAAATTAGTGGAAAACCGTTGAACTATAAGATGGAAAGAAAATTAATAAATAAAATTTTCAAAGAAAAGTTTGATGGAAAAAAGTTGACAGAACTGTATCTTAGAGAAATTTTGAAAAATTTAGATTTTCTAAATTATGTAAATGTTGAGAAAAAATCTCAAGCTCAGAAGTTATTTAGAAACGTCGCAGGATTACAAGTTGTAGTTCCAGCGGCTATGAAAAGATATCGCGAGCAATCAGAAAATATCCAGCTCAATTTGGCAAATCAAATATTAAACGCTCTAGAAGAGAGAAAAGAGCCAACATGGGATGAGATAGAAAATAGAGTTGGAATTACGAAAGAAAAGGGAGGTAGATGGAAGTTAAGAAAAATTCTAATCGATTTCTCAGTAAACATACCTGTATTTTATTTTGAGAATGAGAAAATACAGGAAATAATAAAAGAATTTAAAGGATTCTACGTGCTTGATGTTAAGGAAGAGGATGTTGAAACAATTTTAGAGTACGGAATCGACGAATATATAACCAAAAAGAAATTTGCACAGCATGAAGAAGATGAAATCGATAACACTTACTATTTGTAGTTCAATTTGATTTTTAAATGATAGTAAAACTTCAAAACTTCTCAATCTTCCAACCTTCTACCTCTATTTATTACCTTCATCCTCTGTTTAATACTTTCGATGACTATTATGCTTTTTAGTAGTAAAGTATTCTGAGATCTCACATCTCTGAAGAGAACTATGTAGTTGCTGAATACAGAAGCTTTACTTTTATATAGAAGAAAACTCTGATATCATAGCTTAGCATGAATTTTCAACGTTCTTTTGAATTTTAAGATTTTTCTTCTCGTCTTTAAGCCTTGTAGCATGTCTGAGCCTTTTCTGAATTCTCCTATAACGTAGGAGCCAAAAATCACTACTTCGTAATTCGAGAGGACTTCGAGATCTTTTTCTATGCTCGGTTTTCAAAAGCGCACGTATTTATGAACTCCAAAAGAGCCTTCTTAACTTTTGACGAATTCGGGGACGAGCTTTTTATCAGTTTATTATATATCTGTGAACTAGCTAGTTTCTAAGCCTGTTGCACATTTTTAACTTTTCAGTCAACTTATCAAACAAATTTCATACACACATTCCATTGCAGATTGATGTAAGAAAGTTGTAGAAACTCCACTTACTTCAATTGGTTTCTTAGTTTTCGATATCTCGTTAAGAGCTTTGATTATATACTTATTTTTTCCTATCGCTCAACCTCTTGATAAAATTAAAATATTTTATATTTTTTCTAGGTGACTCTTCGGATAATGCTATCGAGAGGAAACTTTTTTATTTCAACGATCTTATAAAAAGCTTGGAACAAAGTTTAGAGATAAAAAACAAAAATGAACTTATTAAATAATTTCTTCACAATAGCCCTTTTCAACTCCTATGATCTCTTTTTTAAAAGCCTCAACACTTCTGAACTTGTATATGACAACCATGTCTTCTCCCTCGTCTATTATCTCCTTAAGTCCAATTTTTATCTCCTCAAGTGTCGCTTGCGTTGCTTCACCTTCAAAAACGGAATTCTGAACCCAGTGCAGATACTTTCGCAGAAACTTTTTAACTTTATTCACTCTCGCGACGTTCACATCGTATGCTATGATCAAGTACATTTTACCACCAGATCACGAAAGGTTTAAAGTTCTCTACTCCAAGCAAATGCTTGACAAGCTTGTAACATTCAAGTCGAATTAAACGCTGATACGAGACGTTTCTGTTCAACTCTCTGTGTTTTATAGTTTTCTCAAGCCTTTCGTTGAAATATTTAATGAACTTTTTCTTTCCGTTTTCGTTGAGAAGAATACCATTAAACTCTCTGTCAAAATCATCTTTCTGGATTATTCTATTGTTCACAAGGTTGAAGATCAGGCGATCTACAATTAATGGCTTGAAGATCTCTGCAAGATCCAAAGCTAAGCTGAATCTTCTCTCTGATGGCTCATGAAGATAACTTATAGCTGGATTCAGCTGTGTGTGATAGATCTCAGAAAGTACTGCTGAGTAAAGTAAGGAATTGCCAAAACTAAGCATAGCATTTACCTCGTTCTCCGGAGGCTGTCTGCTGCGTTTTTCAAACTTTAACTCTTTCAAAATTTTGTCAAATTTAGCGTAGTAAGCATTTTTCGCTGCAGCTTCGATTCCCATTATTTCAGCAATGCTCTTTGCTTCATTAAGATTTTGAAGAATTGAGATGATCTCAGCATCATCTTCTCCGCTCTTCCTCACAACTTTAGCCATGTTCAGAATACTTCCTTCGACAAAAGCTCTTGCTAAATAAAGTCTCTTTTCTTTATCGAGGTGATGCTCAGCTTGTTTTAAAATAACTTCTCCAGATATGAGCGACTCTCTAGGATAAAAACTCCCTTCATAAAAGCCGTAACGGTTGAAGAAGTGAATGCAAACTCCCTCTTTTGCTAAATAAGATATTGCTTTCGAAGTAATCGTTAGAGAGCTAAAAGCGTAGATCGCATAGATCGTGTTTATTGGAATAGGTCTCTTTCCTTCTTCGTTTTCGAAATAAATTGTGTTCTCATCTCTCATAAGCTTTCCATCAGAGATTATGTAATAGTTTTTCCTCATAAGCTCACCTACAGAAGCAAAACTCGAAGTAAGCACACTTTCTACAATAGGATTTATATTCTGGCTTTGGCATCTCAGAGTTGATAACTTCTGCTATTTTATCTAAAATTTCCTCAATTTCTTTACTCTTATCTTCAAGCTTAACTTCAACAACTCTTTTCTGCTTTGGATAACTTATCTTTCCGTTAGCTTTTATTCCAAACCTGGAAAGATAGTAGAGATAGTATAGAACCTGGTAGTAATCAGCTTTTTCTAAGGAGTCTGATTTTTTTACTTCTAATATCTCAAGCTCATCACCTTTTCTCAAAACATCAATCGCAATTGGGCCTATTTTAACGTCTTTTTCTTCTCTACCAAAAAATTGTTTTTGCAAAAGTAAACCAAGCTTTACGAGATCACTTTCTTGTTCCATTGAAACATTTTTGCTAAAAAGCCAAAGTTTTGTTTTGCAGACGAAGTAATAATTAACTTGCGTTCCCCGAACATACATTTCCTCGAGCATAAATTAAATTGTTTGTTAATATTAAAAATTTTCTTTACTTCATCATCGAGTTCTTTAAATAACTAATTCTCTAAAGCGTTTTTAAATTCCTGTCAAGCTTTGAAGCTCAAATTTCCACTATTCTACTGTTTAAGTATTTTTTAGCTTGAAATTTTACAATACAGTAGTTTTAATACTTTTTTAAATACAGTCTCTAAAAGTCTTTTAGAGAATTCTCTCTACAAAAACTCTCTTCCCCATTCTTTTCCTTTTGATATAACCTTTTGTCTCCAGTTTTGCATATATTGATTAATCAGTGGGACTTTCCGTTGAAGTCTGTAAGCAAGCTCGCTAATAGAGAGCGATCTCTCTTTTAGAACTTCGAGAATCTCGTTTCTAAGCTGCTAAGCTCTCTTCCAGGTTCTACAAGAGGAAGCTCAATTTTTATAGGTTCTCTTGTCGTCATGATTCACCACTAGCTGATATTGAGGGACAAATAGAGAGAATACACAAGGAAGAACTGTCACCGGAAGTCATAGTGGATAAGTTAAAGGAGTTCAATGGTGTTATTCCATCCTTAAAGGATTTTATTTTCAGTAGTTTCAAAGATAAGCTTAATTTTGAAGTAAATGTTCCAGAGGTAAATTTAGATGCGCTATTACAAACTGTTATGGAACTTAGTGTAAAGGCAAGATGTCTGCCGAATGCTGATAAGCTTAGACTTGTCGTTGGTTGCATTCTTCTACCTTTGGTCCTTTGCGACTACAAGGGAGCAGAACGTAGAGGAGGAAAGATGCCAAAATTCTCCAAGGTGCTTGAGCTTGAATGGGTAGGTTTAGGGTGATAGCATGCTCGAAACCCCGGGAATAGATGAAATTTTCGACCTTTACGTTGCC